>NZ_CAKJTM010000011.1:74357-96526 GCF_917627345.1 Protofrankia sp. CiP3
GCGCTGGTCCGTAGCGAGGTCTCGAAAACCTCACGCCGCCGGCTGAGGTCCATGACGTTGGCGCCGATGACCGCCAGGTCCTGCGGTCCTGGGCAGATGAGCGTGACCTTCGTTCCCGCGGACCGCAGCAGCTCGGCCTCGCGCACCACCACCCGGGTCGCCAACCGCCGGAGCTGGCGTTCGACCCGGGCCAGCGCGCCCCGAGGCTGGTCCAGGACCAGGGAGCAGGCAGGGGCAAACACCAGCACCTCGTCAAGCCCCAGGCCGGCAAGTACGTCCACCGATGCCGGCGATCTCGTCCCGCCATCGATGTAGGGCCGGCTGTCAATCATGACCGGCGCGTACCAGGACGGAATCGCGCAGGAAGCCATCACAGCCTCGGCGAGCGAGGCCCGGGGCGCTCCCGGCGAGCCGAACACGACCCGGGTCCCGGTGTCGTAGTCCATGGCGACGATCCACGGTTTCGCCGAGGATGGCCAGGTCGCGGTGGTACTGCCCGCCGTGGACACGAGCTCGCCAAGCGCGGCGAGTGTCCCGCGCCCCTGCGGGAGCAGGGAGGCCAGGGCTACCAACGGAGTGACGCTGCGCGGGTGGCGTGCCGAGACGGCCAACAGCCGACGGGAGCCGATCCGCATGCGCGGCCTCGGCGGCAGTGCCGAGCCGAGCCGGGTGTAGTCCAGGACCGGGTCCCCGAACAGCGGCCGCCCGTACTCGGAGTTGACCATTGTCCCGACCCCGGTACCGGTCCCGATCAGAGCGGCGAGCACCGCTCCGGCCGATGTTCCGACGACCATGTCCATGGTGCGGACATCGGTTCCGGTCGCGTCCTCATATGCGCTGAGCGCACCGATCATCCATGCCGATCCGAGCACACCCCCAGCACCCAGGACCAGGCCACGACGGGGCGCCCGTCTGTCAACCATCAGCCACCTCCCGTAGTACGTCGCGATCTCGGCTGCATGCTGTCCCGCCGCCGACCACCGCGCATGGCTGACAACAATGACGGGAACGCGCCCGGCTCGGCAACAGCCCTACTCGGCGGCCTCCTCCTCACCGAAACTGGTCTCAAGCACGCCCCACGCCCGCAGCCGTTCGGCGAACTCCTGCGGTGTGGTGTCGTGCAGCAGCGCCAACGCCCTCAAATCGCCATCCCGGATGGACAGGACCTGCCCGGCATAGTCGTCGCGCTGGCGCTGAATCTGTGCGACCCAACGCCGGACGAGCCCGGACGAGTCCGGTGGCGCCTCCGTGAGCTTCTTCAGATTGAGAACCGTACGAGGCCGGTGCTCGCGCGGCGGCAACGCCTCCTCGTCCGGCAAAAGCGCCGACACCGGAACACCGTAGAACGCCGCCAGTTCGGACAGCTGATGGACACTGATCATCCGATCGCCCCGCTCGTACGAGCCGACCGCGGCGGTCTTCCACCGCCCGCGTGACTTCTGTTCCACCCCCTGCAACGACATTCCCTGCTGGATCCGTATGGCCCGAAGACGGGTTCCCACCGCCTTGGCGTACTCCCGGCTCACCCGATACACCCCCCGCCGCCTTGATAGAGCATTTGGTGATCATTTTCTGCTCCCGCCTACTGCGGTGACGCAGGTGCTCACCCTAACTTAATGTTATGAAAGATTGTTACTCGCCTCTTAAATATGCAAAACGTGACCCCCTTGCCACAATTGTTGCCTCCCGGCAATGATCGGTCTATTTGTCCGCCCAAAACGCCCACGATGACGCCGACACGCCGACCCAAAGCACAAACCAGCTGCCGAGCGCTCGTCTTTCGGTACGATCAGTCACCCAGACAGACTGCCCCGGAAGCGCGGTCAGTAACCGCGCGACGCGAGGATTAAAGGGACATTCGCGACAAAAAATGGCATTCGCGGCTCGGATCGCTCACCGTCGTTGGTGACGCGTTGTGTCGGCGGGCTTAGAGCGCCCGGCAACAGGGGTGTGGATCAAGGAGCGGGGCTGGGGTGCGTACATCGCAAGGCGGCGCAGGCCCCGGTAGCGGTGTTCTACCGGGGCCGACGAGCCGGGGTACCCGTGCATCGCGAAGCGATGTGCGGGGAGCGATGACGCGAGGCGCCGGCTGGCGCCGGCAGGCCCTGGATGAACGTCCAGCGCCGACCACTTAGCGACGGGCCGTTGAGCGCCGGCGGCGCCCGCGCACCGGGCGGCCCGCCACCCTCGCGGCGAGCTCGCCGATCGCGAGCCTGGCCGGGGACTGTGGAGCGACATCACGCAGCAGCTGGCCGGCGGCCTGCGCGGCGTCCATCCCGGCCATGTCCAGCGGCACCAGAGCGACGGGCTCCGAGCCGACATGGCGCACCATCGCGCGGGACACCTCCCGCCGGGCGTCTCCCCCGACGGCCGCGCCGCGCAGCCGGTTCACCACGATCCACGGATCCGTCCCCGGTATGACCTCCCGCAGATCGGACAGGCCACGGACGAAGCGGACCAGTCCCACCGGCTCCGCCGATGCCACCGCCAGAATGGTGTCGGCGGCGCCGAGCACCGCCTGGGTCGCCCCGTTGCGGCGGGGCGCGGCCGTGTCGAACGACAGTTCCTCGTCCATCTCCAGACAGAACCCACAGTCGACCACGACAAAACTTGCCAGCCTTCGCGCCAGCGCCAGCACAACCTCGACGGACGCCGGACGAAGCTCTGGCCACCTCGACGGACGGGCGATCCCGGGCAGGACCCGCAGCCCCCCACCGAGATCCCGGCACAGCACCGCGAGCCGGGGCACGTCCAGAGTGCCCTGATTCGCCGACCGAGTAGCGGCGGCAAGCCCCGGTGCCTCTTCCAGCAGCCCCAGCAGCTGACCGATCGATCCACCGTAGACATCAGCGTCGATGAGCAACGTGGGCAGTCCCATACCGGCGAGTTCGGCGGCCAGGCACAATGCCACCGTGGTACGGCCCGGCGCGCCGGTGGGACCCCAAACCGCGATCACTCGCCCCGCGCCGAGCTCGGGCAGATCCGCGGCCTCGGGCGTCGGCACCACCGGTGCCACGGCGGCGAAACTCGCCATCGGCTCTCCGTAGGCGCCGTTGGGCAATGCCGCCTGGCCACGGTCGGAAAGCGCCCGGGCCGCTTCCACCACCGCGGCCGCCACCACCTCCGCGGTTGAGTCAGTCGCGATCACCGCCGCGACGCCGAGCTGGCGCAGCCTCCGCTCGCCATCCTCGTCGCCTGGCACGATCAGCCCGATGGCCGCGACCCCGGCGACCGCCAGGCGCGTCAACGCCTCCCGGTCCAACCGGCGCAGGTCCGCCGACAACAACGCGGCCCGCGCGGCGCCCGTCGTGGCGGCGGCCAGCAGGTCGGGCAGGTCCACACACCGCCGGACGACCGTCACCCCGAGGTCACGGCGGCCGAACGCGGTCACGAGCCCCGACTCGACCACCGAGTTGGTCACCGCGGTGAGGATCGGCAGGCTCATTGCCCGTAGCCCGGAACAGCGCTCGGGCCCGCTCCGCCAACCTCACCACGGGCGCCGCGCTCGAGCTTGACGATGTCGACGCGTTCACTCTGCGATGCCGCCACAGCGTTGATCGCAAAATCGACCGGAACTCGCAAGGTCAACGAATGAGCACCACCGGTGAGAGCTTCCCGCGAGATGAACTCGACGTCATGCAGCACCAGCACCTCCGTACCGGTGCCTCCCGCCGCCGGTTGGGCTGCCTGAGCGGACTGGCCAGCCTGCGGTGCCGCGCTTGGGATCACCGCGCTCGATCGCTGGTAGGCGAAGAGATCCACATGATCACCTGGAATGAGGGAAGGTGCCCGACCGTCCTTCACGACCACCGACACCAATCGTGTCGATGCGACATTACTTCGTATGAAGTCAGCGCCGCTGACCAGCTCCCCAGCTGAAACCGGACGGGCGAGCACGGCCCCGACCATCTCCGGAGCACGCTCACCGGGATAGTAGCGCTTCGCGGCGTCCGGGCTCAGATACGCCGAGGTTGTGGCCAGATCGGCGGCCACCATGACATGTCCCGCCGGAAGATCCCCCTTCGCCACGACCCAGGCGCGGGTCCTGTCGGCGGTGACGAACAGGCGTGCGCCCAGCACAACGGAAACCAGCACCAGCAGGACGCCGACCAGCAGCCGGGAATCGCGCCAGCGCGGGCGGGTCAGCCGTCGCCCCGGCGGCGACGGCACCGCCGCGGGTTTCTCCGCAAGAGTGACAGCGGGCGTGAGGTCGGTCACCCGGACCTCCATGTGGCTCATGTCCCGGGGCCCGCGACGGCGGCGTCGTTGGCCCGTCAGGAACAGTCGATGGGCGGGCAGCAGGCGCCGCGGCACAGACCAGGCGGTCATGGGCATGCGCGGCTCCCTGGTCGCCGAGCGTACGTGGTCTGCGACGACAGCCCTGGACCTACCAACACAATCAGGCGAATGACAGCTGTTATCCACAAGTAGAGGCATTCACAGGCGATCCTGCCCTCAGACTCTGATACACAGGAGTCACGACCCATCCATCGCCAGGGAGACAGACCGATGAACGAGCGCTTCCTTCAGCTCAGCGATGTGGCGGAGATTCTCAACATCTCGTCGAGCCAGACCTACGCGCTGGTGCGCTCGGGCGAGCTCCCGGCGATCAAAATCGGTGGACGCGGCCAGTGGCGGGTGGAACGTACCGAGCTCGAGGCCTACATCCAACGGGCATACGAACAGACTCGCGCGTTCGTGGTCGCGAATCCGCTGGGCCGCGGCGATGCGCTCGTCGACGACCGGTATGCCGACTAGGTAGTTCGCTGTCAGGCTGTCAGGCTGTCCGGCGGACGAAGCTGACCGACGGTAGCGGGATCGTCCGCACCGCACGTACTGACCGGGCTCGGCGGAACTCGTCATCGGCGTGTTCGGCCACCTCGACGAAGTCCGCGCCGACCCGGTCGATGGTGCCCATCACGGCGGTACCGTCCAGCAGCACGACCGAACAGACCGAACGATCCCGCACCACGCCGCGCAGCGCGTACGACAGGTCCAGCCGCGCGGCCAACGGGCCTTCGTGACCGGGCTGGGCGGACACCGCGGTCAGGCCGCGCAGCCAGAGGACGGAACGGAGCGGAAGCAGGACCTCCTGGGCCCTGCTCTCCTGTAGAAGCAGCCAGTCCACCCCGAGCGCGGCAAGCCGGCCGCCGAGGACCTGACCCGCTTCCCGCTCCCGCCCACCCAGCAGCACCCCGATCCGCAGCGACGATCCGACCGCCGGACGCAGCCTGTCGAGCAACCGCAGGTGCGCGGCTTCGCGACGGCTTCTGTCGACAAGCTCCGCATCGAGTTCAGCCGCCTCAGCGGCGTCCCACTGCATCTCAAGATCAGCGAACAGAGCTTCCCAGCGCAACCCGGCCCCTCCTCCGCTCCCGGTCAGGCCCCAAGAGCGCCCGGCGCGGCCAGGACGAGCCCGTTCGGCTCGTCGGCAACACAACCCGCGACCCGTCTGACGGCCCGTCCCAACCACAACGGCGACGGCGACGGCGACGCATCCAAACGCCGTCGGGCGAGCGTCGTCGGGGGCACCATCCATCAGACACGCCCTGGGGCATGGCCATGAGTATCGACTCTACATACCGCTATATCCCAGGCCGCACCCGATGTTCTACTAGCAACAGCCGGTAAACGCCACAAAACGTCTTGACAGAGGTCCGACGGAGGACTACACAAGCAAACACAGCCAAACAACATGTTTCATCATCATCCACCGAGTGCTCCGGAGGTCGCCGATGTCAGCTGGCCGGCGCCTGCCCGTCTTTCTCGCGGGAGTGATCGCCGCCGCGGCGCTGACAGCTCTAATGATCAAAGAGGGCCCACGGTGGACGGACCTTCCAGCTGGCATCACCGCCGTACCAGAGTGGGTCACAGCAGATCCTGAACATGCGCTTATCACCGTGGTCGGCCTTGCCGCCTGGGCATGTCTGCTGTGGTTGTGCGCGGGATTCGTCCTGGGCGTACTGGCAACACTGCCAGGTGCCGGCGGACGAGCGGCCGCGGCCATGGCTCGGCGTATCCTGCCCCGAACCCTGCGGCATGTTCTTGAGATAGCGCTCGGAATAACCCTCGCCGCAGGGACCGCCGTGCCAGCGTTCGCCGCGACGCCGACGGAGGCCGCGATTCCCGGGGCAATCCCGTCGACCAGCACGGCATGGCCAGATCTGGCCCGCCCGAGCGTACCCACAACGCTCGCTCCGACAGACGTACCGCCCGCGCCCCAGCTCGCCCCCTCGCGGGATGACCGGGCCGCCACGCTTCAGCACGGGCAGCCCGCGAGCTCCCAGGCCGCCCCCGAGCGACCGGCCGACGCAGGACACCCATCCACACCACCGCCGCAGGCCGCCCCACCGGCACCGATATCGGCACCGGCACCGGCACCGGCACCGGCAGAGCCAAGATCAACTATCGCCGCAACCAGTTGGCCCGACCTCTCCCGGCCCTCCGCTCCAGCGGATCCGGCCGGCACCATTCCCACCGTCACAACGACCACCCAGCCGCCGGCCGCGACCCCGCCGGCAACAGCACATCCCCCGGCCACCGGCACGGCAAGCGGCGCGTCAACGGTTTCCGCGGAAAGGCCGACGGTATCGGCCACGGCAGCGCAGCCGCCAGCTACGACGCTCCCCGCGAGCCCCCCGGCACCGTTGTCACCCACTGTTTCAGCAGCCACCGGAACATCCCCGGTGTGGCCGGATCTTGCCAGGCCCTACGACCCGATAACCGGTGCCGCGCCACGTGGCGTCGGAAATTCCAGCGCGGCACCGGCCGGACAGCCCACAACATCGACAAACACCAACGACGCCTCCACAACTGACCTGGCCGAGATCGTCGTGCTCCGCGGCGACACCCTCTGGGCAATCGCTGCCCGCAATCTCGGACCAGGCGCGACCACCGCGCAGATCGCGCGGGAATGGCCACGGTGGTGGGCCGCAAACGAGCACGTGATTGGCCCTGACCCCGACAGGATCCTGCCCGGCCAGCGGCTCCAGCCGCCCCGCCCCGGGCCTTGACCCCGCCCGCCCCGCCGACTGGAGAACAACGCCGTGACCGTTGCTGCACCCACCCGTGCGAGCTCCATCCGTGCCGGTCGTTTTTACCAAATACCGATCATGCCCACCGATCCGCCTTATGACGACGATCCGCAGGCAACGGCCTGGCTCACCGCCCCGCCCGCCGGCTCCGCCCCGGCACCAGTGCTTCTCGCTATGCCTGACGCCCGCGTGGATATCCCAGCACAACAGACGGTCAACCAGCCCGGGGCAGGGCGCCCCGCTCTCAGGTCCGGGGCGATTGAGACCTCGGGTAACCGCTCCGCCCCGTCGGCACGCGCCGCCGCCGCGGTGGTCGTGCGCGCCATCGTGGAGGCCATGACGGGCATCCGGCCCGTGACCCATCTTGCCGCCTGGACCTCCCCACGGGTCCAGGCGGACCTCGAGCGGCTGGCCGGGGACAACGTCCGTAGGCGGCGCTACACCCTGCGCTGTGTGCGAGTATGCGAGCCTCGGGAAGGGGTCGCCGAGGTCGCCGCGGTGATCGCGCGGGGTGAGCGTGTGTCGGCCCTCGCGCTGCGAATGGAAACAGTCAGCGGCCGTTGGCGGGTCACGGCGCTACAGACCCGTTGACAAACCCGTTGGCGCCCCCTGAGAGAACCCCGGGAAGCCGCTCGCCCCAAGCCATGTGGGCGGACCGCCGCGGGCATGCGCCCGGCACCTGAGCGTCCAAAGCAGCTCGTGCCTGTCACGCCGTGTTGCGGTTTGCCGGATCGCCGTGACAACGCTTGTACTTGCGGCCGGATCCGCACGGACACGGCGCATTGCGAGCGGGCCGGCTACTGCTTCCTGTGGCCGCTGGGTCAGCTGCCGCCGCGGTGAACCCAGTGGAAGACGCCCGAGTCGTGACCACTGCGGATCCGCCGTCCACGGAAGGCGCGGTGTAACGAAGATTATCAATAGGACGACGTGGTTCCAGGCCCTTGACAAATACCGGCGGCGGCGTGGGCGCCGAGGGGGCAACAGCGGTCTTCGGGGTGGCGCGCTCAGACGGGGTAGCCGGAGCGGTGACAGCGGCACCCGTGGTGGCGGCCCGTACCGCCGCGACAAGAGCGGCACCGTCCGCTGTCCGCGCCGCGCTGTCGGCCGGGACGACCGCGGTACCGTCCGCCGGGCTTCCGCTCTGGGCGTCCGCGTCCTCCGGAGCGGCAACCTGGACCTCGGCGTTGAACAGCAGCCTGACCGATTCCTCCTTGATACCCTCCATCATCGTCTGGAACATATCGTAACCTTCCCGCTGGTACTCGACGAGCGGGTCACGCTGTCCCATCGCCCGCAGGCCGATTCCCTCCTGCAGGTAGTCCATTTCGTAAAGGTGCTCACGCCACTTTCGGTCAAGCACCGCCAACACGACCCGGCGCTCCAGTTCCCGCATAAGCGGTTCACCGTCCGGACCTGCGCCCAGTTCTTCCTCCCGCCGGTCATACGCATTGTGCGCATCGACCTGCAGCTCCTCGATCAGGGTTTCGGTCGTCAGCCCGTCACGCTCATCGGGAGCCGGAATTTCCACGCCCACCTGGTAGAGCTCGCCGAGACCGGACCAAAGAGTGTCGAGGTCCCACTCCTCGGGATAGCCATCTACCGTCGCGCCGCGGGCATAGCCGTCCACCGTGTCATCGATGAAATGACGGACCTGTTCGTGCAGGTCCGCACCTTCCAGGACCTTGCGACGCTCCTCGTAAATGACGGTACGCTGTTTGTTCATCACCTCGTCGTACTTCAGGACATTCTTTCGGATCTCGAAGTTCTGGCCTTCGACCTGTGTCTGCGCGGATCGGATCGCACGGGTAACGATTTTCGACTCGATCGGCACGTCGTCGGGAATGTTGAGCCTATCCATGATCCCTTCGACGGCAGCGGCATTGAACAGCCGCATGAGGTCGTCGCCCAGCGACAGATAGAACCGGGACTCACCGCGGTCACCCTGCCGGCCGGCTCGTCCCCGTAGCTGGTTGTCGATCCGGCGCGACTCGTGACGCTCAGTGCCCAGAACGTACAGCCCACCGAGCTCCACGACCTCGTCATGTTCAGCGCCGACCGACGCCCGCGCTTTTTCGAGGGCCTCCGGCCAGGCGGTCTCGTAGTCTTCCGGGGTCTCGATCGGACTGAGGCCACGCTCCCGCAGCTCAGCCTGCGCGAGAAACTCCGGGTTGCCGCCGAGCATGATGTCAGTGCCACGGCCGGCCATGTTGGTCGCAACGGTCACCCCGCCCCGGCAGCCCGCTTCGGCGATGATCGCCGCTTCCCGTTCGTGGTGCTTGGCGTTGAGCACCTCATGCTTCACACCACGTTTGGTCAGCTGCTTGGAAAGGTACTCCGACTTCGCCACGCTAGTCGTGCCGACAAGAACCGGCTGTCCCTTTTCGTTGCGCTCGGCGATGTCGTTGACGACCGCATCGAACTTGGCGACCTCGGTCTTGTAAACGACATCGGGCTGGTCCACCCGGACCATCGCCTTGTTCGTCGGGATCGGCACGACGCCAAGTGTGTAGATCTGATGGAACTCCGCCGCTTCGGTCATCGCGGTCCCGGTCATACCGGACAGCTTGTCGTACAGACGGAAGTAGTTCTGCAGGGTGATCGTGGCCAGCGTCTGGTTCTCCTGCTTGATCTCGACCTTTTCCTTGGCCTCGATCGCCTGGTGCATTCCCTCGCTGTAACGGCGGCCATGCAGGACGCGGCCGGTGAACTCATCGACGATAAGAACCTCGCCGTCCGTAACTATGTAGTCCTTGTCCCGGCGGTAAAGCTCCTTGGCCTTCAGCGAATTGTTGAGATAGCCGACGAGCGGCGTGTTCACGGATTCGTAGAGGTTGTCGATGCCCAGCTGGTCTTCGACTTTCGCCACCCCGGACTCCGTGATCGCGACCGTTCGCTTGCCCTCTTCGACCTCGTAGTCCGTGTCCTTCACGAGCATCGGAGCGATACGGGCGAATTCGGTGTACCAACGGGTCGGGTTGTCCGCCGGACCACTGATAATCAACGGGGTCCGGGCCTCGTCGATCAGGATCGAGTCGACCTCGTCGACGACGGCGAAGTTGTGCCCGCGCTGGACGAGCTCCTCGCCGCTCCAGGCCATGTTGTCCCGCAGGTAGTCGAATCCGAACTCGTTGTTGGTGCCGTAGGTGATGTCGGCCTCGTACTGCTGACGACGGACGGCCGGCGGCATCTGCGGATGAATGACGCCAACCGTCAAGCCGAGAAAACGGTGCACCCGCCCCATGTTCTCCGCGTCCCGCTGCGCCAGGTAGTCGTTGACCGTGATGATGTGGACGCCCTTGCGAGACAGCGCGTTGAGATAGGCGGGCAATGTGGACACGAGGGTCTTGCCTTCGCCGGTCTTCATCTCGGCGATGTTCCCCAGATGCAGCGCCGCGCCACCCATGACCTGCACATCGAAGTGCCGCTGCCCCAGGGTCCGGCGGGCCGCTTCGCGCACGGCCGCGAACGCTTCGGGGAGGATCTCGTCAAGGGTTTCCCCCTCGTCGATCCGATGCCGGAACTCGTCGGTCATCGAGCGGAGCTCGGCGTCCGTGAGCCCGACGAAGTCATCCTCGAGGAGGTTCACCTGCTCTGTGATCGCCTTGAGCCTGCGCAGAATGCGACCCTCACCGGCGCGGAGGATCTTCTCAAGTACCACGGGCGAAACTCCTCGGGCGGTTGGTCAGCGGGGTCACCTACGCAACGAGACTAGGCTAGTCCGTCCGCGCTGATCGATCCGGCCGTACGACAGGTCCGGCGGGTCAACAGGCTACCCGACCGGCCAGTGACGGTAAGATCATTACTTTCCTCCACTCGAAAGGAAACAATGATCATCTTAGATCAACATCCGCACGGACTTCAGCCTGCACAACGCTTGAGGCCCCGGATCGGTGCCCCGAAAACGCCGATACCCGTCCGTCGGCTGCGGGGGCGATGCCGGTGGGCACATCGAAGCGGCCCCGAGCACGTCCCGCGGCCACAGGACCCACTCGACAATCACCTGAATCGCAGCCCGGCGTCCAGCCGCCACGATCTCAGGTGATCTCCAGAAGCTTCTCCCGAACCGCGTAGACCACCGCCTCCATGCGTGAGTGCAGCTGAAGCTTCTCCAGGATGTTGCGGATGTGATTCTTGACCGTGTTCTCGCTGATGAACAACTGCTTGGCTATATCACGGTTGTTGAGCCCCTTGGCCACAAGCCGCAGGACCTCCATCTCACGATCGGTGAGTCGAGGGGTCGGCAGCTGTGGCCGGTCATCCGTTTTTTTGATCATCGATGCGAACTCGGTGAGGAGCTTCGACGCCATGGAAGGGCTGATCAGGCTCTGCCCACCGTGCACGGCGCGAATCGCGGTGGCAACCTCGTCGATCGAGATCTCCTTGAGCAGATACCCCATGGCACCCGCCTTGATCGCGTCGTAGAGATCCACTTCCTCATCGCTGATGGTCAACATAACGATCTTCGCGCTGGGCACCGCCTGTTTGATGGCGCTGGTCGCGTCGATCCCGCCGCGGCGAGGCATCCGGACATCCATGAGGACGATGTCCGGGGCCATGTCCACCGCCATCGTGACAGCTTCCGCACCGTCCGCGGCTTCGCCGACAACCTCGATGTCGCTCTCCTGCTCGAGGACCATCTGCAGGCCGCGCCGGAAAAGCGCGTGATCGTCAACGACGAGCACCCGTACGGGATCCGTCGGTGGCGACGACGCGTCCTCCCGAAGCTGACGCCCATCCCCCGTCATGTGACCTCCTTCGCGTCGCAACGGCCCGCGCCTCCGCCACCCCGCGCTGGTGCACGGGGTGGCGGGGACGTGACTGAAGACGTCCACGGCAGATGGTCCCACGTCGGCTAGACCCGCATACGTTTACACCGTTGCGACCGCGCCACGAGCTTCGTCATACCTCTCGCCCCGGCCGTTCCGGTGATCTCGTCCCGCAGTGTCCGCGCCGGGCTCGTCATGCTCGCCCAGCTCAAGCCGGATCACTCCGTAGTCATATCCACACCTTCGGTACACAACGCTCGGTAGGCCCGTACGCACGTCCCGGAAGAGGTAGAAATCGTGGCCGACCAGCTCCATGTTCGACAGTGCTTCATCGAGGGTCATCGGCGTGGCTCGATGGATCTTCTCACGGACGACCATGGGTGACCAGTCCGGATCCCCGTAATCTGCGTCGCTATCGACAGCTGCGTGGACATCGGCCTCACGGCCGGGGGCGGCACGGCCAGCGGAGCCAGCCAGGTCTGCCCGCGGGCCGCCGACGGCTCGCGCAAGCTGACCCGACGAGCCACGTGCCGCACCGTTGTGGCGGCTGCGGCGGTCGGCGGCACGCCGCAGCCGTTCGGTGAGCTTCGCCGCGGCCAGGTCGAAGGCGGCGAACGGATCCGCGGCGGCTGCCTCGGCTCGAATAACCGGGCCCCGTGAGAACACGGTCAGCTCGACGCGATCACAGACATCCGCCATACGCGGGTTGTGCTCACGGGAGAGTTCCGCATCCACCCGGAAGGCCTTGTGATCGAACCGCTCCAACTTCGCAATCTTGGCTTCGGCGTGCTTGCGGAACCTTTCGGGAACCGCGGTGTGCCTTCCCTTGAAAACGATGTCCACTCGCTTCACCTTCCTGTCGACCGGAGGTGGTGACGGCCAGCGGCTCCCGCGGCAGCGGGCCAGGCCAACCTTCCGATGCCATGTCGTACGTCAGGGCTTATCTGCTGCCTCGTTCCTTCCGCCCGGACCCCGAGCGCCCTGGTCCGTCGCTTCGCTGATCCACTCCCGCGGCGCCGGTGCGGGTGACGACAGTTTTAACCCTCCGGTACCCCGGTCGCAGGCAAATGGACACCTTGGGGCCGGTCATCTCGGGAAGGGCGATGACGCGCCAATGTCGCGGCGACTACCGCGGTGGCTGATACCGGCACTCCGCCGAGCCGCAGTGCCCGAACGGCCTCGGCCAGGGTCGCACCCGTTGTCACAACATCATCGATGACGATGAACAACGCCGACGACGGCAAGCGGTGCCTGGCGCCGTCTGGCCACGGCGGACCGCCGACGAGACGGCGCCCGCCCACCGGCCGGACACGGTGACGCAGGACGAACGCACCGCTGAGATTGGTCGCGCGCTCCGCCACGGTGAGGCCTGCCTGATCAGCCAACGGCCGGACCGGCCGCAGCATCGCGGCCACCCGGGCCGGCATGCCGGCCCGGCGCAGTGCCCTTGCCGCACCGTCACCGAGCCTGCGCACATGGTCGAAACCACGCCGCTGAACCGCGGACCGGCTCGACGGCACCGGCACGAGGATGACCGGACCGGTATGTGCCGACCTGGCTCGGGCCGCCAGCACCGCGCGGGCAAGCGCCGACGCAAGCGGCCCCAGCGCATCCAGCCGCCCCTTCTCCTTGAACCCCAGCAGAAGCTGCCGGCACGGACCGTCGTAAACAGCGCCGGCAAAGCAGTGCGGTGGTGGCCCCCGCCGCTCCGGCGTGGCCAACTGTCCCGGAGCGGCGAGGAATGCCGGACGATCGATGGAGCCGGTGCAGGCCGCGCAGACCGCCGGGCCCGGACAACCACAGCCGGCGCAGAAACGTGGCAGGAGAAGATCGAGAAAAATATCGAATACGGCACTGATGTACGTGTTGGGCATAACGTGGATGCTCATCCCGTCGCGCCCGCCGGGCCAGCGTGTTTCCAGCCCTGTGGATAAACAGGTTGTGGACGGCGGCGGCAGCCCGCAAACCACCGGTGGTACGCGATACCTGTTCCATCCACTTGTGTCTGGCGCCAGCCCGCGGAATCATGATCGTCCACAACAGCATACGGCGCGGACCGATGCGAACGTCCTTCCAGGCCGCTCGCCGGACAGCCGCGGCGACCTGACACGATCCCGGTTATGGCCGTGCACCTACCGATAGCGGGGGATACAAGCGGAAAACTGGAATGATCGCCCACCGGACGGACCCAGGTGAGCACACAGCTCGCCGGCTGCTGGCCCGGCCGGGAACAGCGCGCGGGGCCGGGCTGCCCGAAAAACCGCCCGAGGACGGAATGATCTGTGGGGAGCCACCGCCGCTCACACCGGTAGCAGCTCCGGGGACCTTGACTTCGCAGAGGGAGAGCGACATGACCGACGGCGCCGGCTGGGGGCAGCCTCAGCAGCACGGTGGGCCTGATCCCGTCCAGGGCCCACAACAGCCGGGATGGGGCCAGCCACAGCCCCCGCCCGGTTGGCACCAGCCACAACCGCCCCCGCCCGGTTGGCACCAGCAACCGCCGCCGACCGGATGGGGCCAGCCACAGCCCCCACCCGGTTGGCACCAGCAACCGCCAGGCGATGCCGGCCAGTACGGCCCAGGACAGCCCGGATCATGGCATCAGGCCGAAAAGCCAGGGATCATCCCGCTGCGCCCGCTCGCGGTCGGCGAGATCCTTGACGGTGCCTTCACCGCGGTGCGCCGCAACCCCGGGGCGACCGTCGGGCTGACCATCGCCGCAACCGCCGTGGTCCAGATCATCAGCACCCTGCTGACCGCCTGGAGCCAGCGGACGTCCACCGCGGCTGAGGGCTTCGCCACAGTCGTGACCTTCGTGCTCTACGGCGTTCTCGCCATCGTCCTGGCCGGGATGCTGAGCGCGGTGGTCAGCGAGGCCGTCCTGGGTGGCACGATGAGCGCCGGAGAGGCCCTGCGGCGCATCCAGCCTCGGCTCGGAGGGCTGATCGGCCTGTCGATCGCGGTAGGTCTCCTGACCGTGCTCGGGCTCATCGGGCTGTTTGTCGGCGCCATCTTCGTCATGGTCGCGCTCTCCATGGCGACTCCCGCCTTCGTTCTCGAGGGCGGCAGCGTCTCGACAGCCCTGCGGCGTTCGTGGACGCTGGTCCGCGGCACGTGGTGGCGGACCTTCGGAATCCTGCTGCTCGCCGAGATCATGGTCGGGATTCTCACGGCCATCCTCCTGATCCCCCTTGCCGTGATCATCGCTGTCGGCGGAGGTTCCCTGACCGATCCGTCCAACGGCACGCTGACGGCACTCGGTCTCCTCCTCACCGCCGTCATGAACATCGCGGCCAGAGCTGTGACCACGCCCATCAGCGCGGGGGTCATCGTGCTGCTGTACATCGACCGTCGCATCCGGCTGGAGGGGCTGGACGTGACGCTCGTCCAGACGGTGCGGGACCGCGCGACGAACGCCCGGAGGTACGAGTAGACGTCATGGTCGGGCCAACGGTCACCCATGACGGGGCGGCGGGCGAAGCCCGCCGCGAGCTTTCTAAGACGATCTATCACGAAGCCGGCCCGGGATGGTCCGAACGCGTGCTGAACTGGATCGGCGATCGGCTGACCGACCTGTGGACCAGCGCCACACAGGCGTCGGGACGCGGGCTTGGCATAGCGGCGATCGTGATCGTGGCGGCCCTGGCCGCGGGCGTCGTATGGCTGCGCCTCGGCCCGGTCCGACGGCGCTCGCGGACGGACCCGGCCGATCTTTCTCTCAGCAGCCCGCTGTCCGCCGCCGCGCTGCGCGCCGAAGCCGACGGCCTCGCGCTCGCGGGCGCGTTCGCCGAAGCGGTGCGGTCACGGCTGCGGGCAATCGTGCGGATGTTGGAGGAGACAGGAGTGCTACAGCCCCGGCCAGGGCGTACCGCGGGCGAACTCGTCGCCGAGGTCGCCCGGATAGACGCCGGGAGCACGCCCGCGCTGGCCGCCGCGGTGACCGTGTTCAGCGAGATCTGGTATGGCGCGCTCGACGCGTCCGAAGCTTCCTACCGGCTCGTCGTCCGGGCGGATGAGGCGCTCACCGGCATGCGGCCGCGCCCGGTGGGCCAGGCCGCACGCGGTGCGGTGCCGGTGTGACCGCCACCGCGCCAGCTGCCAGGCCCGATCCGCGGGCGGTCCGCCGTGGTGTCCGGATCGGCGCCGTCCTGGCGCTGCTTGTCGTCGCGTACGCGGCGGCGTCCGCCATGATCGAAAAATCCAGCGATCGCCCACTCGATCCGGCGTCAGCCGCACCGGGCGGGACCAGAGCCCTAGCCGAAATCCTGCGGGCGCATGGCGTTGATGTCACGGTGAGCGACGATCCGGTCGCGACCGCAGCGGCTGCCCGCGACACCACGATCGTGATGCGGTATCCCGAACGTGTCAGCCCAGCCACGCTCGACGCCCTCACCGCGGTGGTCGGCCGTGGCGGTGACGTGCTGCTCCTCGAGCCGACCACCGCGGTCCTCAACGACCTGGATCTGCCGCTGGCCAACACCGGCGGTGTGCCGGCCGCGGCGCGTGCGCCAGGATGCCAGCTGCCCGAGGCCGTGGTGGCACGGGCCGCCGTCGTTGGCGGCGGGTCGGGCTTCCGTGTCACTCAACCGGATGCCACCGGCGTGACAGCCTGTTACCCAGTGCGTTCGGCCGCGACCCTGGTCGTGCTGGAACAACCGGCCCGTAGCACCTCGGGAGCCCCGGCCGGACGGTTCGTCGTGTCCGGCAGCGCCGAGTTCATGACCAACAAGCAGCTGGCGAAGGAGGGCGACGCGGCACTTGCGATCGGGCTGCTCAACCGGCACCCGGGCGTGACATGGGTGTTCCCGCACCCGGGCGGACCAGGCTCGGTGGCCGCCAGGAGCAGTCTGGCGGACCTGCTTCCCGACCGGGTCGTGCTCGGCTGCCTGCAGATCGCCTTCGCCGTGGTCGTCCTCGCGTTGTGGCGGGGACGCAGGCTCGGGCCACCGGTGGCCGAACCGCTGCCGGTCGTGGTACGAGCGGCTGAGACCGTCGAGGGGCGAGGACGGCTCTACGCGGCGGGGAAGGCACGGGAGCTGGCCGCGGCGGCGCTGCGGGCGGGGCTGCGGGCACGTCTGGCCCAACGGCTCGGGCTGGCGACCCGGCCCAGCCCAGCAGCCTGGCGGGAACCGGCGGCGGCGCATCCCGAACCGGATCCGGACACGCTCGTGATCTCGGTTGCCGACCGGACCGGGCGGCCACCAGTAGAAATCGGGTCACTCCTGTACGGTTCCGGGATGAGTCACCCCATGGCCGCGGCCACCGGCATGTCCCAGCCGGCGCGCACATCGGTTACGGATCACGAACTGGTGGAGCTGGCGCACCGGCTCGACGCGCTGGACAGGCAGGTGATGACGCAATGAGCGCGCCCGGGACAACCAGCGACAGCGATGCCGCGGCCGCGGCGCGGACACCAGCTCGGAAAGAGGCGGCCACCGGGGCACCTGTGTCGGCCGGACCGCGCCTGTATCCCGGCCGACCGGCAGCCGAGGCGCTGCCGGACCGGGGCACCTCGGACGATCCCGAAGACGGCCCCGAATCGGCCCGCCAGGCGTTGATCGCGTTGCGGGACGAGGTGGGCAAGGCGGTCGTCGGCCAGGACGCCGCTGTCAGCGGCCTTGTCGTGGCACTGCTCTGCCGCGGGCACGCGCTGCTCGAAGGCGTCCCGGGGGTTGCCAAGACCCTGCTGGTCCGGGCGCTTGCCACGGCGCTTTCCCTCGAGACCAAGCGGCTGCAGTTCACCCCCGACCTGATGCCGGGAGACGTCACCGGATCGCTGGTCTACGACACGGCCACGTCCCGGTTCACCTTCCGGGAAGGGCCGGTGTTCACGAACCTGCTGCTCGCGGACGAAATCAACAGGACGCCGCCGAAGACTCAGGCCGCGTTGCTGGAGGCTATGGAGGAACGCCAGGTCAGCGTCGAAGGGGCACCACGGCGGCTGCCGGTGCCGTTCACGGTCATCGCCACCCAGAACCCGATCGAGCACGAGGGCACGTACGCGCTCCCGGAAGCACAGCTCGACCGTTTCCTGCTCAAGCTCACCGTGCCGCTGCCGCAACGGGACGACGAGATCAGGCTGCTGGCCCAGCACGCAGCCGGCTTCGACCCGTCCGATCTGGCGGCGGCCGGGATCCGGCCGGTCGCCGGGCCGTCCCAGCTGGCGGTCGCCCGCGACGCGGTCCGCGCCGTCCAGATCCGACCGGAGGTCCTCGGCTACATCGTCGATCTGGCCCGGGCGACGCGAGCCGCGCCCGCCGTCCAGCTCGGGGCCTCCCCACGCGGCGCCACCGCCCTGCTGGCCACGACCCGGGCCTGGGCCTGGCTGTCCGGCCGCGGATACGCGACGCCGGACGACGTCAAAACGCTCGCCCGGCCGACCCTGCGGCACCGGATCGCGCTACGTCCCGAAGCCGAGCTCGAGGGCGTCACCGCGGACAGCGTCATCAACCAGGTGCTCGCCACGGTGCCCGTGCCGCGGTAGCGCACTACCGCCGAAGGCCACGCGATCATGATCGTGCTCGTGTGCCCAGAGGCCCGAAGGAGTCCCAGGTGGCTATCACCGGACGGGCAGCGGCACTCGCCTTCGCGAGCGTATTGGCCGTTGTGTTCTCCCCCGCCCCGGGATGGACGTTGTTGCTGGCCAACGGCCTGTTGATCGCCGCGATCACCGTGGATCTCGCCCTTGCCGGCGGGGTGCGCACGCTGGTCTTCACCCGTTCCGGGCCAAGCACCGCACGGCTGGGAACGGCGGTGCCACTTGTGCTGGCGGTGACGAACACCGGCCGCCGGACGGTCCGCGCCCAGATCCGGGACGCTTGGCCGCCCTCGTCAGGTGCCACGCCACGCGTCTGGCGGGTGACCGTTCCAGCGGGGCAACGGCGATTCTGCGACTTGGTGCTGCGGCCCACCCGGCGGGGTGATCGTCACCCCTACCGGATAACCGTCCGCTCGCTGGGCCCCCTCGGTCTGGCTGGCCGGCAGGGACGGCATGCCGCACCCTGGCGGCTGCGGGTGCTGCCGCCGTTCACATCCCGCCGCCACCTGCCTGCCGCCTTGGCCCGCCTGCGGGAGATCGAAGGTGACGCCACGCTGCGCGGGGGCGGGCAAGGCTCGGAATTCGACAGCCTGCGCGACTACGTTCCAGGCGACGACGTACGGATGATCGACTGGCGGAGCAGCGCGCGGCGCGGCACCGTCGCGGTCAGGTCGTTCCGGCCGGAACGGGATCGCCGGGTCATCTGCCTCCTTGACACCGGGCGGACCAGCGCGGGCCGCATCGGTGACACCCCGCGCCTCGACCACGCGATGGACGCCGCCCTGCTGCTCGGCGCGGTGGCCGCCCGTGCCGGTGACCGGGTCAGCCTGATCGCCCATGACGCGTCCGCCCGCGTCACGCTCCCCGCGGCTGGCGGCCCGAATCCGCTGGTCCGGATGAGCGCCGCGCTGGCGCTGGTGGAGCCCGTGCTCACCGAGACCGACCATCAGGCGATCGCCTCCTCGGTGCTGCGCATAGCCATCAGACGATCACTTGTCGTGCTGTTCACCGAACTCGTCCCGGCGGTGATCGAAGAAGGCCTGGTGCCGGCGCTGCCCGCGCTGACCGCCCGGCACACCGTCATCGTCGCGGCCGTGAGCGACCCGCGCCTGGCCGAGCTCGCGGCCGGGCGCGGGGACGTCCGTGCGCTGTACTCCGCCGCCGCGGCCGAACAGACGCTGCTCCAGCGGCGCCAGCTCACCAGCCTGCTCCGCGGGTACGGCGTTCAGGTCGTGGATGCCCCACCGGCGACCTACGCGTCCGCTGTCACCGACAGCTACCTGAGCCTGAAATCCGCCGGCCGCCTGTAAGAGCGCGTCTGAGATCGTCATTCCGGCTCGCCGCGCCCAGGCGCCCCCTGGCCGCGTTGTCGGCCACACCGATACAACTCATCCGGTATCGCTTCGGCCTGCCGCCTTGCCAGGGGGCGCCTGGACGCGGCTCACTGATCGAAAGCCCGATCTCACACACGCTCCAACAGATCACCAGAAGATCGACCGAGACGGCCCGCGGAGCCCCGGTCAGCCCCGGTCAGACAGTCACAAAGCCCGGTCAGACGGTCGGCGCGAGGTCGACGAGAAGATCCTTTTCCAGGTCGCCCGTCTCCCCCGCGGCCACGGCACGGCTGCCGTAGACAAGGACATAGCCAACGAACAGCGCGAGGGCAGCGGCGCCGATGGCGATCCGCACCCCGGCGGGCAGGGATGACGGCGTCACGAATGCCTCGATCAAGCCGCTCAACGCCAGCGCGACGGCCAGTCCGAGTGAGATCGCGACGGCGGCCCTGCCTTCCATCGCCAGGGCCTCGGCCCGGCGGCGCGGACCCGGATCAATCATGGACCACCCCAGCCGCAGACCGACCGCCCCCGCGGTGAACACCACGGCCAGTTCCAGCAGCCCGTGCGGAAGGATCAGCGTGAAGAACTGTGTTGACTCACCACAACTGGTCATGTAACCGCCGACAAGCCCCAGGTTGGTGGCATTGGCCAGCAGCACCGCCAGGGTCGGCAGGCCCGCCAACGCACCGAGCGCGATGGCCGAGGCACTCACCCAGGCGTTGTTCGTCCACACGTGCGCGGCGAACGAAGCGGCGGGGTTCTCCGAGTAGTACCGGGCGAAATCCGTCCGGCACATGGCCGCCACCTCGTCCGGGGGGAGCAACCCGCTGTAGGCGGCCGGGGAGTTCAGCACCCACAGGCCCAGGGCGAGGGCAACCGCGAGTGAGCCCGCGCAGGTGGCGAGCACCCAGCCGCGGCGGGCGTACACCGCCGCCGGGAAGGTCACGGTGAAGAACCTGCCGACGACATGCCAGCCTGGGTCCCGCGTGCCCGTGACAACGGCTCGCGCCCGGGTCACCGTGCCGCCGAGGCGGTCGACCAGCATCGGGTCCGGACAGCGGCTACGGATCACCGACAGATGGGTTGCGGCCCGCTGGTAGAGATCCACCAGTTCGTCGAGCTCGACGCCGGACATGCGGCGGGGCCGCGCCGCACGCCTGACAAGATTTTCCAGGCGCGCCCATTCAGCGCGATGCAGACCGACATACGCGTCAAGGTCCACAATCTTCCCGCCTCTCCACCACCGCGCCACGCTCCATACCCGGACCGCAACGCTGAATCTGAATCACGGCCGTTACCGCACGCACACCGGACGGGTGGGGACAGACTGGGCCAGGATAACCGGCGCTTCCGCCGGAGTTGTATCACCCGGGATCCGGCAGGCTGAACAGATGCGCGGAGAGACCGACCACAGGACGGAAAAACAATCATGTACGGAACGGCACGGACCACAGGTGCGGCTTGAGCCAGTTCATCACCGGCGAGGCCGTCACGATCGACCTTCGAGTCGCCCGGCTCGGCTCGCGGCTCATCGCCGGGATCGTCGACTTCAGCCTTCAGCTCATCACGCTCATGATCATGGCTTGGGTCGCCTTCAGGATCGTGGTTCCCGACAACGACGCGCTCGCGGCCACCGTCTATCTGCTCGTTGTGATCACGGTACTGGTGGGTTACCCGGTGACAGCCGAGACCGTCTGGAAAGGCCGCACCCTCGGCAAGGCGGCCATGGGACTGCGTGTCGTGCGGGATGACGGCGGGCCGATCCGGTTCCGGCATGCCCTGGTCCGAGGCCTGATCGGCGCTGTGGTCGAACGGCCCGGAGCCCTGCTGGGGATCCCCGCCGTGATCAGCATGTTGATCTCGGAAAAATCCAGGCGGCTGGGCGACCTCCTGGCCGGAACGGTCGTCCTGCAGGAGCGGATCCCACGCGGCACCAGCGCGCCGGTGACGATGCCCCCGCAACTCGCCTACTGGGCGACCACGCTGGATCTGTCATCAGTCGAAGACACCCTGGCGCTCGCCATCCGCCAGTTCCTCGGGCGGGTCCAGGACCTCTCGCCCGCGGCCCGCGAGCGGATCGGCAGCCAACTCGCCGCATCCGTACGGGCGGTCGTCACCCCGCCGCCACCACCGGATACGCCTGGCTGGGCGTACCTGTCCGCGGTCCTTGCCGAACGCACCGCGCGGGCGCGACGGCGCTTCGCCGACGCCCCTGCGCCGTGGCAACCGGGAGCTGCGCCGTGGCAACCGGGAGCATGGAACTCGGGTTCCCAACATCCGGGCTATCAGCGCCCGACGGCGCCGGATCCGCTCCGGCCGTACCCGTACCCGTACCCGCCGGACGGCCAGCAGGTCCCACCGGGACAGGGACCCGAGGACCCCGCATCGCCTGCCACCCGGCTGATCGAGCCTGCTGACAAGCCGGTGCCCGGGCCCTTCGTCCCCCCGGCCTGATCCGCCGCCCGGCCTGGCTGACAGCGCCGGTCGGCGGAGA
>NZ_CAKJTM010000011.1:96704-118594 GCF_917627345.1 Protofrankia sp. CiP3
CGCGAGGCGCCGGCAGACCCTGGATGAACGTCCAGCGCCGACCACGAAGGTCAGGAACCGTGCTCCCAGGAGTTGAGGTAGGTCTCCTGGGCCGGGGTGAGGACGTCGATCGTGAGGCCCATCGTGGCGAGCTTGAGCCGCGCGACTTCCTTGTCGATCTCAACCGGGACATCGTGGATCCCCGGGGCGAGGGATTGCCAGTTCCTGGTCAGCCATTCCGCGGTCAACGCCTGGTCCGCGAAGGACATGTCCATGACCGCGGCCGGATGTCCCTCGGCTGCTCCCAGGTTCACCAAGCGCCCCTCGGCGAGCAGGAGCAGGCGACGGCCATCGGCCAGGACGTACTCGTCGGTCTGGTGACGCACCCGGCGCGGGCCCGCGACCGCCAGGTCGGACAGGGCCGTGATGTCAATCTCGATGTCGAAGTGCCCCGAATTCGCGAAGATCGCCCCGTCCTTCATGGCCTCGAAATGCTCGCGGCGCAGGACGTCACGATTACCGGTGACGGTGATGAACACATCTCCGATGGCGGCGGCCTCGATCATCGGCAGGACGCGGAAGCCGTCCATGGCCGCGTCCAGCGCCTTGGTCGGATCGATCTCGGTGACGATCACGTTCGCGCCCATGCCCTTGGCGCGCGAGGACACACCGCGGCCGCAGTACCCATAGCCGGCAACCACGACGGTCTTGCCCGCAAGCAACGTGTTGGTGGCACGGAAGATCGCGTCCAGTGTTGACTGGCCGGTGCCGTACCGGTTGTCGAACATGTGCTTGGTGTCGGTGTCGTTGACCGCCACCATCGGGAAGCGCAGCGCGCCGTCCTTGGTCATCTGCCGCAGCCGGATAACCCCCGTGGTCGTCTCCTCGCACCCGCCGCGCACACCCGCGAGCAGCTCGGTTCGGGTGGTGTGCAAGGTGTTGACCAGGTCACAGCCGTCGTCGAAGACATAGTGCGGAGCGCCGTCGAGCGCGGCGTTGATATGCGCGTAGTAGCCGTCGCGGTCAACACCGTTACGGGCGAAGGTAGGAATACCGTACTCGGCGACCAGCGCGGCGGCGGTGTCGTCCTGTGTGGACAACGGGTTCGACGCGCACAGGGCGAGCTGGGCGCCACCAGCCGCGAGCGCCCGCATGAGGTTGGCCGTCTCGGTCGTCACATGCATACAGGCCGCGATCTTTGCACCTTGGAACGGCTGTTCGACAGCGAACCGGTCGCGAATCTGCCGGAGTACCGGCATGGCCCGGTCCGCCCACTCGATTCGGGTTTTGCCCTGCTGGGCCAAGGCGAGATCGGCTATGTCGTTCTTGGGCAGGTCCGCCATTGGGGTTCTCCTGTCAACGGTGCTGCGGGCGTCAGGCAACGGGGAGCACACAAACGGTGATCGAACGTCGACCAGCAGCCTTCCGGTCACCCGCCCGCCCTGTCAAGTAAGCTGACTTTTTCTTGTCAAGATAACCGGCGGTAATCATGACCATACCAAAAGCGCTGGACGCCCCACGCATACTCGACACAATCCGGACTCGCGTGCGCCTGCGCCCCGGCGAGCGCCTGCCGATCACACGTGCGGCCGGCGTTCTTGAGACGACCGCGCGGATGCTGCGATACCGGGAGTCCCTGGGGCTGCTTGCGCCCTCGCGCTCCAGCGGCGGCCACCGCGAGTACGGCGAGCGCGACCTCGCCGCCGCCGCCTACGCGGACGAGCTGGAGCGGCATTACGGCGTCGGCCCACGCGACCTGGCCTTCGCCCTGCGCGTCCTCGCCGATCCAGCGGTGGCCGCCGACGTACACCGACTGGGCCAGCTCGTCCACCGGCTCGCCTCCACGCCGGTCGAAGCCCTCGACTTCGACGCGCAAAAGGCGCGCCGCCTACTGCGGATCTCCCGTTGATCCATGCCCCTGTCGCCGGAGGCCCCGGAAGGCCCCCGCCAGACCGTGTCGCGTATACGGCACGGGCCGAGGTCGGACCGGGCGTCATAGCCTTGGCTGGGCCAGACCGCGAAGGCATCAGGCTTGGCCCGCGTCAGAGGGTCACGGGCAGCGTGGCCAGGCGCCAGGTGCCCGGGTCGGGAACGCGGCGAATCTGGTGTGGGGCGGCGGCGAGCGTAAGGTTGGGAAATCGGCGCAGTAACGCGGTGAGCGCGACTTCGGTCTGGACCCGGGCCAGCGATGCCCCGAGACAGAAGTGCGGCCCGTGCGCGAATCCGAGGTGCGCCGTCGGGCCTACGGCCCGGCTGATGTCGAGCCGGTCCGGGTCGGCGAACGCACGCGGGTCACGGTTGGCAGCCACGATCGCGGCCGTGACGGGTTCGCCTTCGCCGACCATCACGCCACCGATCTCGATGCGCTCCCGCGAAAAACGCGGGATGCTCAGCAGCTGAGGACCGCACCAGCGCGTCAGTTCCTCGACCGCACCCGGCATGAGGCTGACGTCGCCGCGAAGCGCGCGCCATTGCTCGGGGTGGGTGAAAAGGGCCTCCACAGCGTTGGCGATCAGGTTCGTCGGTGTCTGTCCCGCGAGGACCAGATGCCAAACCAGAGTAACCATCTCGGTGTCGCTGAGCCGGTCCCCGCCGTCGGCCTGGGTGCGGATCAGATCTGTGAGTAGGTCGTCGCCGGGCTCGGCCCGACGGCGTGCGACGGCTGCCTTCGCGCCAGCCATGATGCCAGGTATCGCCTCGGTGAACTGTTGGCCGAAGCCTGCCGCGACGGCCGCGCCATACTCCCGCCATTGCGGCCGGTCAGGCTGGGGAATCCCGACCAGTCCGCAGATTATCTCGATGGGTAGCGGCCGGGCGAAGTGCGCCAGCAGATCTACCGAGCCGTCTTCAGCGTGGCCGGGTAGATCGTCGAGCAAGCCCTCAACGATCCGTTCAACCCGTGGACGGAACTCGGCGGCACGCCGCGCGGTGAACGCAGGCGACACGAGCCGGCGCAGCCGTAGGTGCTCGGGGCCGTCCATTTCCTGCATCGTCCGCATATAGGCGACGCAATCGTCGGGTACGTCGGGTCGCAGGTAGCTGGCAGCGCTGAGCTCGAACCGCGGATCGGCCAGCATCGCCCTGGTCTCCTCGTGGCGCAGCACCGCCCACATCGGCCCGAAACCGGGTGCCAGCAGCCGCGCCAACGGCGAACGCTCCCGGACTCGCCCATAGGCGGCAAAGGGGTCGTGCAGCACCGCCGGGTCTGCCAAATCTATCTCCGGAACACCCTCGACCCAGTCCTGCTGACTGTTGGGCACAACACCTCCACCATTTCGAATGGCCCTATCAGATGCTCTCATCATTTGAATGGCTATCGTATCTTAGGAGGTCCGGGTGGGCGGCGGCGCCCAGACGAGGAGGGTGATGAGCCGGCTGACCAGGGCCCAGATGCAGCAGCGCACCCGCGCCACAGTGCTCGCGGCCGCCCGCGACGAGTTCATCGAACGCGGCTTCCGCAACGCTAAGATCGATGCCATCGCGGAACGTGCCGGGCTTACCCGCGGTGGGGTCTACTCCAACTTCCCCGGCAAGCGGGCTCTCTATTTCGCGGTCCTGGCCGAGGACGCCGAACGTGCGCCACAGCCAGCACATCCGGAGTCGGCAAGTACAGTCTCCGAAGCGTTGGCAGCGTTCGCCCGCGCCTGGATTGCCAGGCTCCCACTCGCTACCGACCCACCGCACGGCCCGACCCGACTCGGCGCGGACCTCCTGCCCGAAGTCCTGGCCGATGAACAGACCCGCCGCCCCTTCGCGCAGCTAATGAAGCTCAACGCAATCTTGCTTGGGCTCGCGCTGGAGCAGCTACCGTCGCCCAAAACAACCAACCGGCTGATAGGCGTAGCCGAGGCCGTCCTGACGACCCTGCACGGCGCGAGCCAACTGGCCGCCGCCGCACCAGGTTTCCTCGAGCCCTTCACCATCGTGCGCGCCTGCGAGCAGCTCGCGGCCCTTGACCTGCCCGACGCCTGGCCGCCCGCGCACCTCCCACACATCACCCCGGCACGACCCACCGACGAACCGTGGTCCCCGCCGCCCGCCCTGGACGCAATCCGCGGCACGCCTGCGCATCTGACCGACGACGGCGTAGTCGCGATCCTCGGACTCCACCGGCTCGCCGCCGCCGAGGAAGCCGTACGCGCCGCACCACCCGCAGCCAACGTCACCGCCGTCCTCGTCACCGGCGCCCCCGACGAACTCGCTCCCCTAGCCCGGCTAACGATCGCAGACCTACGCGCCTGCCTACGCCGCGCCTTCCTGCCCTCAGCATGGCCCCGGCTACAGATCGTGTTCGACGAGCACGCCATCATCCATTCGGCTGCCGGCATGCCCGCCATCAGCGACGCCACCGAAACCGCCGTCCACATCCGTGCCGGCCGGATCATCGCCCGCGCCGAAGGCTACGGCGCCTGCCACGCAGCAGCCTCGATCAATCACCCGACACCAACCAGCGAACACGGAAGGTTGTCTCGCCCTGCGACTTCGCCGACCTCGACCTGCTCGGGAACACTCTGATGGCGTTCGCCGCCCGCTACAACATCACTGTCATGCCGTTCACGTAGAAGTACACCGCCGCTGACCTCGAGCGGCAACTCGCCCGGATCCTGCAACCGGACGCAGCAGTCAGCACCTCGATCCTTCGCCAAGGCCGCTTGACCGCCCCCGAAGGCCTTCCAGCGCCGACCACTAGGCCCCGGAAGGCCCCCGAGGTCAGATGGGCGGCGTGAGCGGACGGTAGCCGGTGGTCACGCAGTCCGGGCAGGCCGTCGTCGATCTGAGCTGGCACGGCTCGCCACTCAGCCTGGCCACCTGAAGCAGCGTCACACACCCAAGGCCCTCACAGGTCGGACACAACATGTTGACCTCGCGGGTGACCGACTCGGGCCGGTCGCCCGCGGCTGGTTCAGCGCTCACCTGGCCCGCCCGCCGAAATTACCGATATCGTTAGTATTGTCCGCCTCCACGCCGGCACACAGTGGGCCGGCATACAGTGGTCCCGTGGCCACGGGACCACTGTATGGAACGCGGTTGCACGGAGCACGGTAAGCACAATCCGGATATGTGGGACCTTCCCCGCCGGCCTGGCAGGACGTGGGCTCGCCCATGCCGCCGCGCATGCACACGCACATCTCCGGGGTACGGCAAGGCGACCATTCACATCCGGTTGACTACTCCGCGTACAACATGACGGCGCCGGGCACAACGTAGCCCCATGCGGGAGCGGGCAAGCGCGCCGGGTACAGCTCCGCCACGGGGGTCGGTCAGAATCTCCCCGTGGGCCGAAGCTCACTGAATCATGGAAGGTGACGTTACCGCCGTGCAGAGAGACTCCGCGTTCCGCGCACGAGCGCAGCGTCGCGCATCGGATGCCGCCGCTGTCGCGGCGGGTTCTGACAGACCGGACGACGGCCTGGCGAACGACAGCGGCCTGGCGAGCGCGGCCGGTACCGCCGGCTCCGCTACCGCCGGCGGAAACGGGCAGCCGCCGACGGGCATGGACGCCAGCGCGCCCGCAGCCGATGACGGCGACGTGGTGACCGGCGGGGATGGCGGCGGCAACGGTGGTGGCCGGCGGGGCAAGCGGGGCCGGCTCAGCCGGATCGGGCTGGTCGTCACCGCCGCGGGCATCGGCCTCGCACTGCTGTTCCTGCCCATGATCAGCGCGGTCGGCCTGTTCGCCAAGGCATCGGCCGACCATTACCTGAGCCTGCCCGCCGAGCTGGTCACGCCACCGCTGCCCCAGATTTCCACCATCCTCGCCGCGGACGGCAGTGTCATCGCGACCCTGCGCGGCCAGGAGAACCGCACTGTGGTCGACGGCAAGGCCATTCCAACGGTCATGCGGCAGGCCATCGTCTCCATCGAGGACGCGCGTTTCTACACCCACGGCGGGGTTGACGTGAAGGGAGTCGTCCGGGCTGCGCTGCGCAACAGCGCGGCAGGCGACGTCCAACAGGGCGCGTCAACACTGGCGCAGCAATATGTCAAGAACGTGCTGCTCCAGAACGCGCGCACCAAGCAACAGCGCGAGGACGCCGCCGGGACATCCCTCCAGCGCAAGCTCCAGGAGGCCCGGTACGCCGTCGCCCTGGAGAACAGCCTCACCAAGGACGAGATCCTCGAGCGCTACCTCAACATCGCCTACTTCGGCAACGGCAACTACGGCGTCGGTACCGCCGCCCAGAACTACTTCCATGTACGTATCACCGATCTGACGCTCCCCCAAGCGGCGCTGTTGGCCGGGCTCGTGCAGAGCCCGTCCCTGTACGACCCGGTGAACCATCCCGATGCCGCCAGGGTGCGCCGGGACGTCGTCCTGGACCGGATGGCCGAACTCGGTTACATCGACTCGGCCACCGCGGATGCGGCGAAGGCCACCCCGGTCACGGTGGTGCGTGCCGCCGCGGCCGCGGCGCAGGACTCGTGCGAGACGTCGACCGCGCCCTTCTTCTGCGATTTCGTGCGCACCCAGCTGCTGGCCGATCCCGCGCTCGGCGCGACCGAGGCCGAGCGTGCCCGGCGGGTCCACGAAGGCGGGCTGGTCATCAGGACCACCCTGCAGCCCAAGATCCAGTCTGCGGTCCAGGACACGGTCAATGCCGTCATAGCGCCGAGCAACCCGGTGTCAGCCACCGAGGTGGTGATCGAACCGGGCACCGGCAACGTCCTGGCGATGGCGGTGAACCGGGCCTTCGGCTCCAACGCCGCGGCCAACCAGACCAAGGAACCGCTGCCGACCACGGCGGTGTTCCAACCCGGCTCCACGTTCAAGACCTTCGCGCTCGCCGCCGCGCTGGAGGCGGGGTACGGGCTCAACACCCAGTTCTATTCGCCCGCATGCTACGTCTCCAAGCGGTTCCCTCGGGGGGATCCGCGCGGCGGCGGTGACTGTCCCACCGGCTTCGCCAACGCCGAGCCGGAGGAAAGCGGCATCTACGACATGTCGAAGGCGACCTGGGACTCGGTGAACACCTACTACATCCAGCTCGCGGAGAAAATCTCCGTACCGGCCATCGTCAGCATGGCGACCCGGCTCGGGATCCCGGCTTCCTACCTGAAGGAAGTCTCCCCCGCAAAGGGGGAGATAGCCATTGGCTCCGAGCGTGTCACACCGCTGGACATGGCCGACGCCTATGCCACGCTCGCCGCCCACGGCGTCCACTGTGACCCGCGTTATGTCCTGTCGGCCACCGACTCCAGCCAGCAGAACGTGGACATTGCCCCCGCACCCAGCTGCCAGCGGGCGGTGTCCGCCGGTGTCGCCGACACGGTGACGAGCGTCCTCACCGGAGTGATCACGCAGGGCACGGGGTACCCGAACGCGGCGGCGATCGGGCGGCCAGCCGCCGGCAAGACCGGCACCACGGACAACTACTCGGCTGCGTGGTTCGTCGGCTACACCCCGCAGATAGCCGCCTCCGTCGCTGTCGGCAATCCCAAGGGGGCGCAGGGGAACCCCCTCAAAGGAGTCGTCGCCGACGGCCGGACATGGCCCCGGGTGTTCGGCGGGGATCTTCCAGCGATCATCTGGGGCCGCTCGCTGCGCCAAGCGCTCACCGGCGTGCCGGCAATGCCGATGTCGAAGGCCGATCCGACGGTGGCCCAGGGAACCAAGGGCGGCCTGCTCTCCACTCCCCCGCCGCAACCGGCACCCGCACCCACGACGGCTGGGCCGCTGCCGGGTGTCACGATAGCCCAGCCCGGAGCCACCACACCGTCGTTGGGCGCCATCCTGCCGACAGCCCCGCCAGCCACAGCGGCCCGGTCCCGCTAACGCGGACGAACTGACGCGCGAGCCGGCCCGCCAGCCCGGCGTCAGTTCGGTGCCGGGCGGACGTCGAGATCGCGGGCCGCGGCGACCGGGGTGGGGTCAAGGCCGAGGACAAGGGCGAGGTAGACACCGGCGTAGTCGAACAGGCCGACCAGGGACGCCAGCCGTTCCAGCCGGCTCGCCCCCTGCGCGGTCAGCTCGGTGACCGCTATCCCACGCTCGGCGGCGGCGGCGATCGCGGCATCGGCCTGCCGGGTGACCGCCGGATGCTCCTCGGTCTGGTCACGCAGCAGCACAAGGCGGAGCCGCACCTGCTCCGTCTCCGCCACCCGGTCGCGGAAGAAATCTTCAAGATCTTCGACCACGCCACCACCGATGGTGGCACCAGCGGCACCGCCCCCGGTGGCGCGGACTCCGAACGCGCCGTCCAGGACGCCCGCCTGGGCGCCCGCGTCCGCTGGCAGCGTGCCGAGCAACGCGGGATAACCAGCGTCGGCAGCCAGCTGATCGGCTGCGCGACGGGCCGCGGCGGCGGCCAGCGGGGTGGTCGCCCACAGCAACGGCAACGAACCGGCAAGCGCGAGCGCCAGCTCCTTGGCGGGGCTGACGAACGTCTCGCTGGTGGGTCGACAGCGCACGGCCAGCTCCTCCAGCCGCTCCGCCGCGGCCTCGATCGCGCCCGGTCCCTCGGCCTCAGCGGGGACGAGGCCGAGAGCACGCGCGGCAGCCACCGCGGGGACCAGCAGCGCCCAGAAACTCGCGCGGGTGGGCCTGGCATCCACCACCGGAACGGGAACGAACAGCGCCCGCGCCCGGCCGGCCAGCGCGGCCAGCGGTGAATCGGGCGCGCCCACGACGACCGCCCGGCAACCGCGACGATCAGCCTCCCGCAAGGCGGCCAGCGTCCGCGCATCGCGTCCCGAGGCCGACATCGCGAACACGACGTCGGCGACGCCCACCCACCCGGGCAGGCTGTAGCCGTTGTCCCCGAACACCGGGACCGGGCACCGCGGCCCCGCCACAGCGGCCAAGGCCGCACCGAGCGCCTCCGAACCAGCGGCCCCGGCAACGAACACGGCACGTGGGCGGCCGTCGGCGGCGAGTGAACCGAGCCTGGCCTCTCCGGCCAGCGCCGCGGACTCCCTGACCTGGCGAGCCGATGACGCCACATGCAGCAACATTCCGGCCGGATCGGCCGCCGTCAGCCGAGCGACGTCATCCAGAATGGCCTCGTCCACGATCGCCCCCAGCGCCCGTCCCAGTTCCCACACGTGCCGCCCGCCCTCCCCGCAGCTACCCGAAGGAGCATCCTGACAGGTGCCCGTGGACCGACGGAGGCAGCCAGGCCTGTTCGGGTTCAGGGGGAGCTGGGAACCCCACCCGGCACGTCCGTGGCCGGCACATCTCCGGCCGGCACGTCCCCGCCAAAGGGGACGGCCTCATCGAGCAGCATCACCGGGATCTCGTCGCGGACCGGGAAAGCCAGACCGCACGAGGTACAGACCAGGACGGGCTCACCGGCGAGCGTCTCCGCGCGTAGTGGGGCATGGGCCGGGCACGGACAGGCGAGAATCTCCAGCAGGAGTGGATCGAGACTCAACGGTCGGTCTCCCTTCCGGGACGGATGCGGGTGAGGACCTCGTCCCGCACCCGGGACATCGTGACATGGTCGGGGGCCTCCACGTTCAGGCGCAGCAGCGGCTCGGTGTTGGACGGACGAAGGTTGAACCAGACACCGCCCCCGAGAGAGACGGTCAGCCCGTCGAGATGGTCGATACCGGTCGCGAGGCCCACATACGCCTTCTCGATCTCGGCCATGGTAACTCCGGCGTCCGCGACCACCGAGTTGATCTCACCGGAGAGCGCGTACGGGGCATAGCCCTCAAGAAGGCGCGACAGCGGCTGGTCCTGCTCGCCGAGCGCGGCCAGGACGTGCATCGCGGCGAGCATCCCGGAGTCGGCCCGCCAGAAATCCCGGAAGTAGAAGTGACCGGAGTGCTCGCCGCCGAAGACCGCGCCGGTGCGGGCCATCTCGGCCTTGATGAACGAATGACCGACACGGGTGCGCAGCGGGACGCCACCAAGCCCGGAGACGAGCTCGGGCACGGCATTACTGACGATCACGTTGTGGATGATCGTGGCACCCGGTTCCCGGGCGAGTTCCCGCTCAGCGACCAGCGCGGTGATGGTGGACGGTGAGACGCCCTCGGCGCGCTCGTCGACGACGAAACAGCGGTCCGCGTCGCCGTCGAAAGCGAGCCCGATGTCAGCGCCGGTGGCGCGGACCGCGGCCTGTAGGTCACGCAGGTTCGCTGGCTCGATCGGGTTGGCCTCGTGATTGGGAAACGACCCGTCCAGCTCGAAGTACAGCGGGTGGACCGTCAACGGCAGGCCGTCGAACACGGCCGGGACGGTGAGGCCGCCCATACCGTTACCCGCGTCCACCACGAGCCGCAGGGGCCGGATCGCGGACAGGTCGACCAGGGTACGCAGGTGCTCGGCGTAGGCCGCCAGCAGATCCCGGTGCGTGATCGCGCCACGCGGCCCGGTGAACGCCGGGACCCCCGCCTCGACCAGCGCCCGGATGTCACCGAGACCACTGTCCACCCCGATCGGAGCCGCACCGGCCCGGCACAGCTTGATGCCGTTGTATGTGGCCGGGTTGTGGGAGGCGGTGAACATCGCTCCCGGGATGTCCAGCGAACCGGCGGCGAAATAGAGCAGGTCGGTCGAGCCAAGCCCGATCATGATGACGTCCGCGCCCTGGCCCGCGGCACCGTCGGCGAACGCCTCCGACAACGGGACCGACGAGCCGCGCATGTCACGCGCGACAACGACCCGCGGGGCCGCGAGCACACGCACGAACGCGGCTCCAACCGCGCGAGCGACGTCCGCGTCCAGCTCCGACGGCACAATCCCCCGCACATCATATGCCTTGAAGATCCGCGATAGATCGCGCACCCCTCCGCCCTTCCCCCGGTTGACCGGCAGGTACGCGATCATCACTCCGCTCGCGCGCCCGCGGCACAAGGAACGCTGGCCAACACTGGCACTGGTACCAACGCCGATGACCCTACCGACGCCGGGTCCACTCCGGCTGAACTGGCCAAGATGCGCGGCGAGCCGTCAGGACGGCCCGCCCCAGCGGATATGCCCGCCAGACGGGCGCTGAGGCGGCCTCAGCTCGGTCGGGGCAGCACCCGCAGATGACCGCGTCGACCTGCGGGTGTGGACGGATCGGGCGGATCTTCGCGGCCTGTTGGTCGGCTCACCTCACGAACCGCGTCCGCGAGCGCCTCAAGATCATCAGAGGCTGCACTGTGCCTGGGCTCACCCTCGATCCGCACGACCGCCCAACCAAGTGGCACAGTGAGGCGGTCGGCATGCGTTCCACACAGGTCGTAGGAATGCGGCTCGACGTATGGGGAGAGTGGCCCGAGGACGGCCGTCGACTCGGCGTAGGCGTACGTGAGCGTGGCGACCGCGGCCGCTGAACATGCCGAGCGGGAGCAGCGCCGAGGCTTCACGTTCCGGACGGTAGCCCCCGGAACGGGCGACGGCCACCACCACCCGCCGTGTCGCAGCCAGCCGCGGAGCCATGGTAAGCAGTCAACGACGCTCCGTACCTGCCAGCTGAACCGACGGACACACCTGGATACGTCAGAGTAACCGAGGGGAAATTCACCCGATGGATCCGGAGGGCGTCGGTACGGTTGCCACTCGCGAGCCGTACGCTCACGCCATGGCGGACAACGCCTCTCCCGGCGCCTCCTGGGGAACCCCCGGGCCGGACTTCCCGGCCGCTCAGCCTCCTGTCCCGATATCGCGTCGCCGGGACCGGCGCGGGCGCGGTCTGCGCGGTGCGCTCCTCCCACCGGAGGTCCCCGCCTACCGCAGCCGTGGGGAACGCTTCGACGATCTCGTCCTCGATGCCGTGGAGCACCTCGAGCACCGCTGGTCCGCCGAACTGTCGGACGTCGAGTTCGCGGTCGAGGACGTTCCGCCCCTGCCCGCTGTCCTCGGCCCGGACGAACCCGTGCCGCTGGCGCACCATCAGCCGCCCGCCGGCCGGGGACGCTCCGCGACGCCGCACCGGATCATCATCTATCGCCGGCCGCTGGAAGCCCGCGCGATGGACACCGACGACCTCGCCGAACTTATCCTGGACGTTCTCATTCACAAGGTCGCGGACATGCTCGGCGTGGAACCGGAGGTCATCGACCCAGAAGGCCACGGCTGGCACGAAGACGAATAAGAGCGTGTCTGAGATCGGGCTTTCGATCAGTGAGCCGCGTCCAGGCGCCCCCTGGCAAGGCGGAAGGCCGAAGCGATACCGGATGAGTTGTATCGGTGTGGCCGACAACGCAGCCAGGACACCCACAGGCACCACACCTTCCGCTCGCTCGGGCCTTGCGCCAGCCGGCTGAGCAGCCGCGCGGCCGTGCCCGCATGCCCTCCGGAGCGCATGCCCTGAGCAGCGCGCAAGCGTCCTGAGCAGTTCACCAGAAGGAGGACGGACAACAGTGACCGCCGGAACGCCCGACCGGATTCTGCGGTTGTTCGGGCAGGTGCGCACTTACGACTGGGGCTCGCCCAGCGCCATCTACGACCTGCTCGGTGAGACGCCCACCGGCGAACCAGCCGCGGAGCTGTGGCTTGGCACCCATCCAGGCGCCCCGTCCGAGGTCGAGACCGCCAACGGGCGGCGGCCAGCCGCCGATGTCGTCGGCCCGTTGCCTTTCCTGCTGAAGGTCCTCGCCGCGGAGAAGGCTCTCTCGTTGCAGGTCCACCCGGACACGACACGGGCGCAGGCCGGCTTTGACGACGAGGAACGGTCCGGCGTACCGCGCGATGCCGCCCAGCGGCGGTACCGGGACCGCAATCACAAACCCGAGCTGATCGTCGCGCTCACGCCCTTTCGCGCGCTGGCCGGCGTCCGTGACCCGCTGCGGACACTCGCCGTTGTGCATGGCCTGGGTTATCCGCCGCTCGAGGCCGCGTTCGCGCCGCTCAGGCGGGATCCGGCCACGGGTGCCGCGACGGTCCTGCGCACGCTGCTGACGATGCCCGCCGACCAGGCACACGGTTTTGCCCGCGGTCTGGCCGAGGCGGCCGCGATGCTCGAACCACCGGCGGCACCGGCGGTGACGTCCGCCGCCGACCTGGTGCGCCAGCTTGCCGCGACGCACCCCGGCGATGTGGGAATCGCCGCGGCGCTGCTGCTCAACGACATATCACTGCGGCCTGGCGAGGCGCTGTTCCAGCCCGCACGCCTGCTGCACGCCTATGTCCACGGCGTCGGCATCGAGATCATGGCCACATCGGACAACGTGCTGCGCGGCGGCCTGACGCCGAAACACATCGACGTCGACGAGCTGCTGGATGTCCTTGACCCCACGCCGGCCCCGGCCCCGGTGCTCATCCCCCGGACAACGCTGGCGGCGACTGGGATCACCATGCGTACCTGGGATGTTCCTGTTGACGACTTCCTGCTGGCTGAGGCGATCTGCGACCTGCCGGCCGGTGCCCCACCAGGCGGTGCCGGCGTGACGGTCACGCGTCCGGCCATCCTGCTGGTCACCGACGGCACCGTCGAGGTAGGCGGCACGGGCACGGGCACCATCAGGCTTCACCGCGGCCAGGCGGCCCTGCTCGCCCCGGGATCATCGGAGTCGACACAGCTCAGGCTCACCGGTGTGGGTCGGGTGTTCCTCGCCTCACCTGGATAAGAGCGCCCGAGGACAGGGCGTTCGATCAGCGAGCGGCTCATCCGCGCCCGGTCCGGCAAAGCGGCGGAGAAAGGCGCCCTGGCGGTGGGCGCCGACTGAGGACAACGCGGCCGGGCGGGATGCGGGGAGCCACGAGCCGGACAGTCCTATCCTCGGGCGCTCCAACGCGCGTCGCCCCGCGTCCGGCCCGGTCAACGCTGACGCCGACCGTGCCGAGCCGGCCGGGGCCGCCAGCCGAGCCGCAGCCACCGGGATCCGCCGGCTGGCGCCGTGCCCATCCGCGAGGCCCTCGGCTGGTGACGTGCCCGTTTGGACACGATCGGGCGTTCACCGTGCGGTGAACGCCTGCCTGCCGGCCTTCCCCTCGCGACGGTCAGACCGCCCGGCGGCGCAGCCTGCGCCGTTCACGCTCGGACATGCCGCCCCAGATCCCGAATCGCTCGTCCTTGTCGAGCGCGTACTCCAGGCACTCGCTCCTGACCTCGCAACCCGAGCAGATGCGCTTGGCCTCGCGGGTCGAGCCGCCCTTCTCCGGAAAGAACGCCTCTGGATCGGTCTGGGCGCACAGCGCACGCTCCTGCCACTCCGGTGGGTCGGCGAGGATGTCGTCCATATCGAGTTCGATGACGTTGGCCGAATCATGATCGTAATGTTCGGTGGCTGTCTCATCGGGATGCGCCGATCCGGCGGGCTCACCGTCGGAGCCAGCATCAAGATCAAATTTGACGGTAACCAGCTCTCCGCCACCGTGGTGGCCGGGGTCAGGCTGCCTCGGCCATCGGTCAACGGCCATCCCGGCGGACAGCGCGGCGCGGGGTCGGTGCGTTTCAGCGAGAACGATGCGGACGCCCGCGTCGGTGCGTTCCATGTGGACTCCTCCAGACCCGTCGCGGTGCGGTCGGCCACCCCCCGGGCGCCGGCGCGCAGGTGACTGGTGTCCACACCGGCCGGGCGAGTGCTTTATCGCACTTTCCCCACCGGCGGGGGAAATGACACGCCGGTAATTACACGCGCCGAACTCAGCGACGTCAACCCCACCAGCGCAACATCTTCTACAACCAGCGATCAGACAATAGCTCACGGTAGCAAGATGCCGTTACAGAGGGTCCCCCTTCGCCGCCCTGAGCAACACACGTCAACCCCTCGCGCCCCCCGACCAGGCCATCTTACCGTCCGAAATTGCATGAGTCCGTCATGAATTGTCCTGCTCATGACATCTCCTCTCATCCACCTGACATCCGTGGACACTGTGCTTCCGAGACGTCGACGGCACGCTGGGACAACCAGCGCTCACAACCGGCATCAACGGCCGTGGCGGCACGCGGGCGTCGATCGCGATGGGGACCCGGCCCGAGGCCACAACCCGGCCGGCATCCAGAACGCGGGCCCCGGGCGGATGACGATCCTTGGGGACCATTGTCCGGCCGGGCAGACGATCACATCACCGGGACGGCGAGGTCGGGACCGAGGACCCGTCAGGAGATGATCGGAAGGACCCTGCGCGCACCGCCGACAGACCCGGCCGCGGCATCCGGGCGGGCCGCGGCGAACCGCTCCGCGCCGACGGTTCCGTAGGTCGTGGTGCGCTGGCGGGCGGGCCGGCCCGCGCCGGCCGCCATGGCCTCCAGCTCGGCGACGGATCGGGCTGACCCGTGCTGGGAGCCCGCCATGCGGCTGATGGTCTCCTCCATGAGGGTCCCACCGACATCGTTGACACCACCGCGAAGGACCTGATGGCAGCCGTCCACGCCGAGTTTCACCCACGAGCACTGGATGTTGTCGATCGCGCCGTGCAGCAACAGCCGGGCCATCGCGTGTACCGCCCGGTTCTCCTCAACGGTGGGGCCGGGCCGGGCCACGCCAGCCAGATAGATCGGTGAGCTGTGATGGACGAACGGCAGCGCCACGAACTCGGTGAACCCTCCGGTACGCTCCTGGATACGCCGCAGCAGCCGCAGATGGGCCAGCCAGTGGGCCGGCGTGTCGACATGCCCGTACATCATCGTGGCGGACGACGGCAGACCGATCTCGTGCGCGGTTGTGATGATCTCCACCCAGCTCGCGGCCGGCAGTTTGCCCTTGGTCAGCACCCATCGCACGTCATCATCGAGGATCTCCGCGGCCGTCCCGGGAATCGAGTCGACACCGGCCTCACGAGCGGCGGTCAGCCAGTCACGGATGGACAGACCTGTCCGGGTGACGCCGTTGACGACCTCCATCGGCGAGTAGGCATGCAGGTGGACGGCTGGCACCCGACTTTTGATCTCGCGTGCCAGCTCGAAGTACGCGCTCCCGGGCAGGTCCGGGTGTATGCCGCCCTGCATGCAGATCTCGGTCGCGCCGGCCGCCCACGCCTGTTCGGCACGGGCGGCGACCTCCTGCCGGGAGAGGGTGTAGGCGTCGGCGTCGTTGCGCCGCTGCGCGAACGCGCAGAACCGGCATCCCGTATAGCAGACATTCGTGAAATTGATATTCCGGTTGACGACGTAGGTGACGTCGTCCCCGACCGTGTCCCGGCGCAGGTCGTCCGCGAGCCGGCAGAGCTCCGCCAGGGCCGTGCCGGCCGCGCCGAACAACACGAGTGCGTCCGCGTCGCTGATCCCCGCCGGGTCCCGGGTGGCGTGGCGCAGCGCGGCCCGCTCCGCGTCGTCGAGGCGCGTCGGCGGCACCCCCGCACGCGCACGCGCCCCCGTGCCGACGACTCCGTCAGCACCTGTACCGGCCGCGCTGACCTGCTCACGCAGGGCGTCCCAGTCGCCGTACACGGAGGCGAAGTCCGCTCGGCGGTCGGCCTGGCGGCCGGTGACGTCAATCGCGGCGTGCAGATCGACCCGGCCGCTGTTCGCGAGGCCACCGTCGGGCTCCTGCCATGGCCGCCCCACCGCGGTGGCCGCGGAACGCAGCAGGCCGTCCGGAGCGGCCAGGGCGTCGACGTGGGATCGCAGCCGCGGGTCCAGCCACGGTTCGTCGAGATAGGGCGGATAGACGGTCAGCCTCGGCCGCAGCGTGAAGCCCGCCGCCCGCGTGAGCGCGGCCAGCGTCTCCACCGCCGGCCAGGGGCGTTCGGGGTTGACGTGGTCCGGGGTGACCGGGGACACCCCACCCCAGTCGTCGATGCCCGCGGCAAGCAGAAGCGCGCATTCGTCGGCATCGACCAGGTTCGGCGGCGCCTGCAACCGGACTGACGGCCCGAGAACGAGCCGGGCGACCGCGACCGCGGCCGCCAGCTCCTGCGCGCCGACGTCCGGCTCGCCACCCATCGCCGTGTCGTCCTTGGCCCGGAAGTTCTGCACGATCACTTCCTGGACACCGCCGTAACGCCGCGCCACCTCCCGGATCGCGAACAGGGTCTCGGCCCGTTCCAACCGGGTCTCGCCGATCCCCAGCAGCAGGCCGGTGGTGAACGGGACAGCCAGGCGACCGGCGTCCTCCAACACCCGCAACCGGCGCGCCGGCTCCTTGTCGGGCGAGCCGTAGTGCGGGCCGCCTGGCTCAGACCACAGCCTGGCCGCGGTCGTCTCCAGCATCATCCCCATGGACGGGGCGACCGGCTTGAGCCGGGCCAGCTCCTCCCACGACAGGACGCCCGGGTTCAGATGCGGCAGCAGCCCGGTCTCCTCCAGAACGGCGATGGCCGCCGCCCGCAGATACCCGGTGGTCGAGTCGTAGCCGTGCGAATCCAGCCACTCGCGCGCGGTGGGCCAGCGATCCTCCGGGCGGTCCCCCAGGGTGAACAACGCCTCCGCGCATCCTGCCGCCGCGCCCTGGCGGGCGATGTCGACGACCTCGTCGAGATTCAGATAGGGCGCGGGCAACCGCCGCGGGACGGTCGCGAAGGTGCAGTAATGGCACCTGTCCCGGCACAGCCTGGTCAGCGGGATGAACACCTTCGGCGAATAGGTGATCGTGTCCGGCCGGCCGGCCGAGCGCAGTCCGGCGGTACGGACCCGCGCGGCCGACCCGGACAGATCGGCAAGATCGTCTCCACGGGCGGCCATCAGGACAGCCGCCTCCACCGCATCGAGGAGCGCGCCGTCACGGGCCCGCCGCAGCGCGCGCCGTAGTGCCGCGGCACCGGGCGCCACCGGTACAGCGGTCGGTACCGGCCGCGCGCCGATGCCGACCGAACCGTCGGCGGGCTTCCCTGCTCTCGTCATCCGCTCCCCCGAACCCCAATGGTCATCTAGCAATCAGCATCGCCAGGAGCGTCCACCGGCCCACGATGGCGGCGGCGTTGCCGATACCGGTACCTCCCCGGTAGAGGCACCGCGCGCCCGCCGGCCCACGCCCCAGAGCGCGCTCCTTCTCCGCCGCACGAGCCAGCCGCCGGGATCACCGCCCGACGATCGGCGATCGAACGCCCTGCCTCGGTCGCCGCCAGGTCAGCCGATCATCCCGACCGGCCTGGACACGACGGACTGACGCTGCGGAACCGGCCAACGACACCGAGGGTGTGGTATATCCGGCAGCGGGCCGCGAGCTGGTCGCAGCGCTCTGCGGTGGCGTCGCGCTGTGTCGGCGAACGACCTGCCCACTGACGCAGCTGAGACCGCCGGGCAGCCTCCACCTGCGGGTGGCGCGCGCCAGCCAGGGCCCGGGCCAGTGTGGCGGTGAGGGCGTCGAGAGTGTGCCTCATCGCGATCGGCGGCCTCTTCGTGATCTCAGGCATGGACCGTCCTTCCGCTGTTCCAGCGCTGGATGCGGGATGTTCGCAGCCGCGGCGGGCACCAGGCCGGACGTGCAGGTCGCCTGGCAGACCACCCACTGCTCCAGTGCGCTGATCCGTTACACGGCTCGGCGCATGCCATCAGTCTCACCACGCTCTCGAAGCAAAATCAAGAGATAGAACTTAAAAAGATCATCAGCCGCTTTCGGTGAAAGCAGCTGATGAACATTCCGATTCGGGATCGCGCACCCGACGCATCCAGCGTCGATCCACAGCCGCGGGCCAAGGCCGTCCGATGGCATCCATCGGACACCTCGAGGCGGGGCCTGATGGCCCACTGGCAGCGCGGAAAAATATGATCATGCTGGCTTCAGCCCCGGTCAATGTGACCGGACGGCCCGCCTTCCCGCGACCCGCGGGACTCCGGGCCGTTAAACTGATCAGGTGCCGCGTAACCGCCAGGAGGTTCCGCGCGAGGAGCGGATTGACGCGCTGCTGGCCGTCGCTGAACAGCAGTTCCTCGCCCGGGGCTTCGCCGCCACATCCATTGCCGAAATCGCGCGGGCCGCGGGCATCGAGCCAGGGTCCGTCTACTGGTACTTCCGATCAAAAGATCATGCGTTCGCCGCGGTTCTCAACCGGCTCCTCGACGGTGAGATCGACCGGATCGACACGTTCGCTGGTGATCCGGCCCAGAAGTTGTTCGCCGCCCTCGACTCGGTCGAACGCCGGCGGTCCCTGCACCCATGTGTGGCCGAGCGAGCACCACACTCACCCACAGTCATGGAGTACCACGAACGCCTGCATGCCTGGCTCCACGACCTGGCCCTGGCGACAGTTGCGGACCGGGTGACCGAGCCTGATCGGGAAATCGCCGCGGACGCGGTCGTGGCCACCATCGAGGGCGGCCTGGCCAACCCGGCTCCCGCACGGCCGACCAGCAGCCTCGTACGCTATCTGCTTGCGTCGTTCACAACCCGCCAGCCGCAGGCGCGGGCGGGCACGGCCCTCTCCCCCTGAGACATCCGACCACGGCGGGTGCCGTCGAGGAAGCTCGTCCCGCCGGGGCTACGGTCAGGAACACCGCGTGGACGGGAGCGACCGGTGACAGGACGGCGGAACGTGGGTATCGGATGAAGATCACAACTCTCGCGGGTGGCATCGGCGGAGCCCGCTTTCTGACCGGCGTGAAGGCCGTGTTGCCGGATGCCGAAATCACGGTGATCGGCAATACCGGTGACGACATCACCCTGCACGGCCTGCGGATCTGTCCTGATCTCGACACCGTCATGTACACGCTCGGCGGCGGTGTCTCCCCCGAGCGTGGCTGGGGCCGCCATGGCGAGACATTCACTGTGGCCGAGGAGCTGGCGGCCTACGGGGTAGGTCCCACCTGGTTCGGGCTCGGCGACCGCGACCTCGCCACGCATATCGTGCGCACCCAGATGCTCGCCGCCGGCTACCCGCTCACCGACGTCACAGCCGCGCTCTGCGACCGGTGGAAACCCGGGGTACGCCTGCTGCCGATGAGCGATGAACGGGTCGAGACGCACGTCGTCGTGATGACCGACGCAGGCCGCCGGGCCGTGCATTTTCAGGAGTGGTGGCTACGGATGCGTGCCGCCACACCAGCCATAGAGATTATTTCGATAGGTGCCGAGACCGCGCGACCCGCACCCGGCGTGCTCGACGCGCTCGCCAACGCCGATGTCGTGCTTCTCCCGCCGTCGAATCCGGTGGTGTCCATCGGGTCGATCCTCGCCGTGCCCGGGGTGCGCGCGGCCCTGGCACAGACGCCCGCTCCAGTCGTGGGCGTGTCGCCGATCATCGGCGGCGCGCCCGTCCGCGGCATGGCGGACGCCTGCCTCACCGCGATCGGTGTGGCGACCAGCGCGGGCGCGGTAGGCACCCACTACGGTGCCCGCCACCACACCGCCCAGCCCGGCACGACCGCTGACGGCACGGCCGTCCGCGACACGGTTACCACGGTTACCCGGGACGGAATTCTCGATAGCTGGCTGGTTGATACCGTCGACACCGGCACCGAGGTGCCCGGAGTCACCGTGCGGGCCCGGCCGCTGCTGATGACCGACGTCGCGGCGACCGCCGAGATCGTGCGCGCGGCCCTGGAACTCGCCGGTGTCTAACACCCTGGAGATCATCGCTATATCGGGCATCGGCGAGGTGCGCACCGGTGACGACCTCGCCGCGCTCATCGTGACCGCGCTGGCCACCGGTGGCCTCCAGCCGCGCGACGGCGATGTCCTCGTCGTCACCTCAAAAATCGTCTCCAAGGCGGAAGGGCGGCTGCTGCGCGTCGACGGCGACCGGGAGGCGGCCCGGCTGGCCGCTGTCGAGGCCGAGACCGTCCGCGAGGTGGCCCGGCGCGGGCCGACCCGAATCGTGGAGACCCGGCACGGGTTCGTCATCGCCAGTGCTGGGGTGGACGCGTCCAACGTGATCAAAAACGAGATAGCCCTGCTGCCGGTCGACGCGGACGCGAGCGCTCGGGCGCTGGCGGCCGGGCTGCGCGACCGCCTGGGCGTACGGGTCGCTGTCATCATCAGCGACACCGCCGGCCGGCCGTGGCGGGCCGGCCTGACCGACCACGCGGTCGGCGTCGCGGGCATGGCCGCGCTGCGCAGCCATATCGGCGATGTCGACCCGTACGGCAACGAACTGGGCATGACCGAGATCGCCGAAGCGGACGAGCTGGCCGCCGCAGCCGACCTGGTCAAGGGGAAACTGACCGGCGTGCCGGTGGCGCTGGTGCGCGGGCTGCGCCCGCTCGCCGACGACGGCCGAGGGGCCCGGGCGCTGGTACGCCCCGCGGCCGAGGACATGTTCCGGCTCGGCACTGCTGAAGCCCAACGGGCGGCGGTCACCGCCCGGCGGACCATCCGGGAGTTCAGCGACCGGCCGGTGGATCCGGCCGCCATCGAGCGTGCCTTCGCGGCGGCGCTGACGGCACCCGCGCCGCACCACACCACACCGTGGCGGTTCGTGGTCGTGACCGAAGCCCGCGACCAGCTGCTCGACGCGATGGCCACGGCGTGGGCAGCGGACCTGGTCGCCGACGGCTTCGGCGAGGCCGCGGTCGCGCGCCGGCTCGCCCGTGGGAACGTGCTGCGCCGGGCACCCGTGCTCGTCGTCCCCTGCCTGGCCGCCGACGGCGCCCACGCCTACCCGGACGGCCGGCGGGCCGCAGCCGAGGAGCGGATGTTCCTGGTCGCGATGGGGGCCGGCGTGCAGAACATGCTGATCTGCCTGGCCGCGGACGGCCTGGGATCATGCTGGGTGTCGAGCACCTTGTTCTGCCCGAAGGTGGTCCGCGCCGTCCTGCGGCTGCCGGATGAGTGGCAGCCCATGGGCGCCGTGGGCATCGGGCATCCGGCGCAGGCACCTGCCGACCGCCCGGCGCGGGATGTCGCGGCCTTCGTCGTCGCCCGGTAGAGCCGTCCGCGGTAGAGGCGTCCCTCGGGGAGGCTCGGACAGCATCCACGCAGAACCAGGCCAAAGCGAGCCTGGTTGTGTCGGCCCTCGTACCCGCCCTTATCACGCCCGGTGACGGATCCCGGCCGGTAGCGGCGCGGGCGCTGACCGGGGGCGGTGCCTGATGGCCGCGGATGGCGCCGCCGTGATGGACGCTCCGGCTGGGGTGCGGCCGGCGGCAGGAAGTGACGTGGCGGTCACCATCATCAGGGCCACCCATCGGCAATACACGCGGAGACGACAAAAGCGGCCA
>NZ_CAKJTM010000012.1:0-43642 GCF_917627345.1 Protofrankia sp. CiP3
ACCAACCCGCACATTCGCACTGCCCGCGGTCGTCGCCACCCCGAACGGATCGAACACCTTCTGATCCGTCAACCCCGCCCCGTTCGTGGTGAACGCGCCCACCACATCCCCATGGGGATCGGCCAGCGGCACCCACGCCCCACCCGGCGTCCCCAACCCGATCAGATCCCCGTCCGGGTCCCGGGCATACGTCGACGTCCCATCGGCGACCGGTTCTTTTTCCACCCCGGCATAGCCCAGGGTGGTGCCGTTGCGGACCGCGAGCCGATCCAACCCGTCATAGCCGTAACTCGTCGTCCCCGACGTACTGTCGGAGACCAGCCGGTCGAACCCGTCGAAGCCCGTGGTCGCCATCGTCCCGCCGGCGGTCCGGGTCGCCCGGGTCCCCCGCGCCGTATAGGTGAACGTCGTCGTCCCATCGGTGAGCAGCTGGTTCCGCTCATCGAAGCTCGCCGCCGTACCGTTCACCGACGTGCGGTTCCCCGCCCCATCCCAGCCGTACGTCGTCGTCGCCCCACCAGTGTTCGTCCACGACACCAGCCGATCCGCCCGGTCATAGGCGTAGCTCTGACTCCCCGACCCCGCCAGCGCCGCCGGACTCAACGTTTCAGCCAGCCGATTGTCGTTGCCGTCATAGCTGTACGTCGCCGCCCGCAACGTCCCGCCCGGCCCGGTCAGGGTGTCCGAGGTGGTCCGACCCAGCTGGTCATAACCGAACGACCGGACCGCCCCACCACTGGCGTAGGTCACCGAGGTCAGCTGACGGGCATCGTCATAGCCCAATGTCCGGGTCCCACCCGTGACCGCACCCGACGTCGAGATCAGATCATCCCGGGCGTTGTACCCGAACGACGACGTCCCCGCCCCGTCGGTCCGCGAGCTCATCCGGCCACTCGCGTCATAACCGAACGACGACGACCCGGCCGGGCCGGTGCTCCCGATCGGCAGATCCCGATCGTTATACGTCAACGACTGCGTGCCCGACGGATGGTTCACCGACGTGACCCGGCCAATCAGGTCATACCCCAGGGTCCGCGACGCCGATGCCGCCCCACCCCCCGAGCCGGACTCCGCGGTCAACCGGCCCAACGCGTCGAAGGTGCGCGCCCGGGTCACCCCACCCGGCTCAACCAGGCTGACCGGCAGCCCACCGGCGTCATACGACGTCTGCCAGGTCCGATCCGCCGCCGCCGGATACGCGGTGGTCGACGGCTCGATCGTCGTCTCGACCAGGCCCAGACTGTTGAACGTCGTCACCGTCGCATGACTGTTACCGTCGGTCAGCCGGGTCCGGTGCCCAGCCGCGTCATACCCCACGCTCGTGGTGATCGACGCCGAGGCGGTGACCGGCTCGGTCAGCGTTCGCAGCTGATCCAGCGGATCGTAGCTCCGGGTGGTCGTCCACCCGTTCGCGTCCGTGGACGACGTTGGGTTCCCCGCCGCGTCATAACCGATGCTCGCCGTGCGTAGCTGGCTGTTCGACGCCGAGAACTGCGCGGTAGTGACCCGCCGACCGGCCCGGTCGTAGGTGTACCGGGTCGACCGGCCCAACGGATCCGTCACCGACGCCAACCGACCCGCCAGATCGTAGGTCCGGCTGGTGAGCTTCCCGAGCTCGTCGCGTTCGCTGATCAGCCCACCCGTGGCGTCGTACACACCGGTCCACGCCGCCTGCGACCCGACGTTCGCCGGCTTGATCACCCGGGTGACGTTCCCCGCATCATCATGATCGGTATAGGTGGTGAACGTGCCCTGCGGCGAGCGCTCCGTCGCCGTGGCCGCCCACACCCGGTTCAAATCGTCATACGCCAGGAACGTCCAGGCCCCGACCGCGTTCACCGCCGACGTCACGTTCCCCGCATCGTCATAACCCAGCCGGCTCACCCCGGCGGACGCGCCAGTGACCTGCGGTTCGGTGACCGCCACCGGCCGGTTCCGCCGGTCGTACACCGTCGACGTGGTCTTCCCCCGGGTGTTCACATGGGTCAGGACGTTGCCGTTGTGGTCATACGTCCAGGACTCGACCGGGGTGAGCACGCTCCCGCCCGGCGGGGTGTAGGCCGGGTAGCTCGTCTGGGTGACCCGGCCCAGCCGGTCCACGATGCGGGTCGTGACCAGCCCGCGGGTATCCCGACGGTGGGTAGCCTCCCCGAACGTGTTGTACCCGACGTCGGACGTGGGACGGCCGCTGGTGGCGGTCGCGCCGTTCTCCTCCACCAACACCGGCGGCGCCTTGCTCTGGGTGACCCGGCCGGCCGCGTCCACGCTGCTGTTCGTCAGATACGCCGGGTCCGGCGACCCTCCCGCGACGTACCCCCGCGGATCCGCGGTCCCGGTGACAAACCCCCGCTGATCCCGCAGCGTCGTCGACACGAACGTCGCCGAGCCGTCCCCGAACACCGCCCGCGACGTCACCCGGGACGCGTTGTCATACCCGATATCGACCCGCCCGGTCGTGCTCGTCCCCGCCGCACCCGACACCGCCGAGGTGACATCATCGTTCGCGTCATAGGCCAGGTCGGTGGTGCGGGCCAGCCCCGCCGGATCCACCGTCGACCGCGTCGTCCGCCCGGCCGCATCCACCACCGTGGTCACCGTCAACCGGCCACCACCGGTCGTCACCCCGACCGGATTACCCGCCCCGTCATAACTGCGATCGGCCAGCACAATGTCACGGGCAGCTGGACTCGACAGCACCCCGTTCACGGTGTCCGGCGGCCGGTAGCCCACCAGAATGTCCTGCCGCGGCAGATCATCCAACCAGTAGGTGTGCTGGACCGTCCGGCCCAGCGCATCGGTCACACTCGCCAACCGGCCCGCCGGGTCGTAGGCCCGGGACTCGGTCACCACGTCCCGCGGCGTCGACCCCGCCACCGGATCATCCACAAAACTCTTCACCGTGGTCGTCGCCAGCAGGTTCTTGGCCGTGTACGTGAACGCGGTGACCGTGCCCTGCGGATCCGTGACCGTCGCGGCGTTCCCGTTGTCGTCATACGCCGTGGCCGTGGTCGCGGCCTCCGCCGCCCCCGCAGCCGCGGTCGTCGACGTCACCCGGTCGTCGTTGTCATAGGCGTACGTCGTCGTCCGCGCCGCATCCCCACCGGTCGTATCCGACACCACCGTCTGGGTGCGGTTCTCGTTCAGGTCGTAGGTGTTCGCCGTGACCCGGGTGTGGGTCACCCCGGACACCGGGTTCACCGCCCCGGGCTCGGTCACCTGCGAAACCCGCGACAGCTTGTCGTAGGCGGTGGTCGTGGTCAGCCCCGCCGGGAAACTGTCGGAGGTCTCCTTCGCCGTGACCCGCCGACCCAGCTCGTCATAGCTGTAGTCGTGGACCAGCCCGACCGGATCGACGTCCCCGCGCAGATCCCCCTTGCTGTCGTAGGAGAAGGCCGTGACCTTCCCCCGCGGATCCGTCGTGGACAGCAGCACATCGCGCGGGACGGTGCCACCACCGGTCGCCGATTCCGTGCCCGCCGCATACGACCAGGTCGTGGTCCGCCCGGACGGGAAATCCGACGTGGCCGGCACGGTCTTCGCGACCAGATCCCCCAGCACGCTGTAGGCGAACGTCGTCGCGTAGGTGCTGTCGGTCGCGGACGCCGACCGGCCGTCCCGGGAGACCGTCATCAGATCGTTGCGGGGATCTCCCGGCGCCCCCAGAAAATAGCTGTAATAGTCGCTGTTCGCCTGCTGGGTACCGCCTGTGACCGCCCGGACCGTCGTGCGGGCCAGAATGTTCCCCCGGGTATCGGTCTGCAGCATCAGCAGGTTGTCGTTCTCATCGGTCACCTGCGCCAGGAAACCCCGGTCGTTATACACGAACCGGCGGTTCCCCATCCCGTCCCGATGCGAAATCAGCTGACCGTTCGCGTACTCCCAGTCCTCGGCGTGCCCCCGCGGGTCCGTCACCCGCACAATCACCGTCGGACTGCTACTGATCACCGTGAACGTGGTGCGCTTGGCCAGCCCCTCCTCGCGCCAGGCCACCGTCCCGTCCAGGTTGTACCCGATCGTCTCCGCGATGTTCCCCCGCGGCAGGATCGTCTGCCCCAACAACCCGTTGAACGCATAGGCGTACGTCGTCGGGGTCGACGACCGCGGCGAGACAACCGACGTGAGGCTGGCGCCGGTGTAGCCGTACGACCAGACCAGCGGCCCGCCATAGGCGCCGACCGTGTTCGTCGCCACCTGACTGACATGACCACCCGACCAGGTGAACGCCAACGACCGGTTCGTCGTCACGTTCAACGCCGAGGTCAGCCGGCTGGTCGCGTCGTAGGACAGCGTCAGCGCCCGGCCGGCCACATCCGTGACCCGGCTCAGCCGGCCATCGGAACGGAACGCCGACGCCGTACCGGTCTTGTCGATCAACAGGGTGGCGGCGGTGAGCACCACGTCGTCCACCCGGCCCGACCCGGTGCCCTCGGTGTACGGACCCGCCCGGGTCCCGAACAGCACCGCCGGATCGGTCACCGACATGATCTGTGTGCCGTTCCGCAACACGATGATCGATGGCCCGTTCGTCACCACCGTCAACGTGTCCGACGTCGTGCAACAGGAGCTCGACGCATTGGCGACCGTCGTGTCAACCCCACCGACACGCTTGATCAGCCGCCATTTGCTCGCCGACGGCACCGCCACCAACCGCCAGAAGTTGCCACTGTCCGCGACCCGGAACGCCAGCCCCATGTTCGCCTGGGTGACCGGTTCGGTGAAACTGAACGACCCGTCTGCCGCCGCCGGCGTCACCAGCAGATTCGCGCTCCCCGCCGCCGACGCCAGATAGGCACGGTTGGCGTCGATGCCCCAGGTACCGGCCAGTGCGGTCCAGATCGCCCCGTTATCGGTACTCCCCGCCGACGTCGACGAGTTGGCCCGGGTGAACGAATCCCGCTGCTGATCATCGAGGATGGCGAACCCACCGACCCGCCCCGCACCCGTGGTCAGCGCGTACAACCCGGCTTTCGTCGCCGTCTGGAACACACTGTCGCTCACGGTCGCGACCACCCGGTCGTTGCGCGACACCGCGATCGACGACCCGGCCGTCGTCACCGCGAACACATCCGACGCCGCGCAACACGCATTCGACGCGGCCGCCACCACCGTGGTCACTCCGCCGACCCGTTTCGCCACCACCAGCTGGTTCGCCGATGGCTTCGCGTACACCATCCACAGGTTGTCCGCGTCCTGGACGCGGAACGCGACCCCAAGATCGTCCTGTGCCACCGGCAGCGTGAACCGCACCGTGCCGTCCGCCCCCGCCGGCAGCACCGCCACGCTCCGCCCGGCACCGGCCGACACCAGATAGGCGTCGTTCCCGGCGACCCCCCAGGTACCGGCCAGCGTCTGCCAGCCCTCCCCCGTGTCCGCCGTCCCCAACGACGCGTTCGAGTCCGCCCCGGTGAACGACGCCACCCGCGGCGACGGCGCCTGCACCAACGAGTAATAGCCAGGCGACGGCACAAACGAGCCGTCCGGGTTACGGCCGAACCGCGACACCCGCCCATCCGCATACCGGACCGCGAGATTCCCCTCCCCGGCCAGATCCGGCGCGATCGCCATGTCGTACTGGCTCGACCAGCCCACCCCGAACAGGCCGTCGGCTGGGTTCCGGTCGTTGTACGTCCGGGTCACCCCGAGCGCCGGGCCCACCCCCGCCACCGACGCGTCCGTCGTCGACGTCGTGTAGTTCCCCACCACCGGCGTCACACTCGCCACCGTCGGCGCATACGGATCCGCACCCAGGTGACCCTCGGGACCCGACAGCGGAACCTTCGTCACCAGCCGGCTCGGCGGCATCGCCGCGCTCGGCAACGAATAGTCACCCACCCAGCCCCGCCAGTAATACGACTGGTCCCAGGCCAGGACACCCTTCGGCGGGCTCCACGTATTCGCCGTGATCCACCCCGACGACCAGCAGCTCCCCGAATTCGCATCCGACCCGGTACACAACTGGAAGCTGTAATTCACCCCCGACCCCGGATAGTTATCCGGGTCATTACCCGTCAGCGTCAACGTCGGCGTCAGCGAGTACACCGCCGCACCATTCATCGGCGACGCCGCCGTCAGCACCGGCGGATTGTTCACCACATCCAACGGCTGCAGAGCATAGTTCACACCCTGCTCGGAAAAATAGGTCACCCCGTAATTCAGCATGTCCCACCGCAGCGAATAACTCCCCAACGGCAACGGATTGATCGTCGCCAGCACCGTGGCGGTCTGCCCTGGATTCACCGTCACCGGCAGCTGCGTGCCATACCCGTCATACTGCACCACAGTCGTGTTCGACGCGTCATACACATGATAGGCCAGCATATAGTTGCTGTTCGCCGGCCACGGATCCCGCCCGGTATTCGTCACATTGACCTGGATCTTGCCCTGCTGCGTCGGTGACAACATCTGCGTCCACGCCGGCCCACCCGGCGGATACGCATACGTCGCACCGTAGGGCGTCCAGGTAATCGCCATCTGCGGCCGGTTCGCCGCCGTCGCCGTATTATTCGACAGGAACTTCTTCCACGCGTAGTTATCCGTCGAACTGGCCCGCACCGACGTACCCGTGTTCGTCTTCCGCCCATGCGTCCAGTCATCCACCAACGCGGTCAGCCGCGGATCACTGAAGGAACCCCAGTTCGCCGGGCACGACGACGAATACCCGTAGGCGAAACTGCTCTGCGCGACCTCCGGGCCGACCGCGGCACCCGGCCACAGCATCGTCGTGCCATCCCACGACTGGTTCACCTCATACAGGCTCACCGGCCGCGCCGTACACGACCACGACCAGCTGTTCAGCAACGACACAGTCACGCCCAGGACGTTGGCCTGGTTCACCGCGGCCGTGCCCTGCCAGTTGATATACCCGTAATTGACGTCCCCGCCACCGTTGTACGTCCCGACATGAATGTCGTCCAACGTGTTGTAATGCGAATTCGGATACGCCGACGACACATAGGTGTCGTCCGCCCACGCCTGCAACACCTCCACCGACGGATCGACCGTGACCGGGAACACCCGCGCCGGGTCCGACAGCCACCCGGCATCCAGATCCACCTGCAACGCCGGCTGGCCATTCGAGGCGGTCACCAGGGTGTAGACGACACCCTCCGAATACGCCCCACTGCCCACATGCGGGTCGACCGCCGAATCTTCCATCGACCCGCGAGGAATCACCGCCTTCACCGTGCCCGAGGCGTCGACCAGCGAGATCTGCTGGGACTTCCCGTCCAGCGTCGCGGTCAGGCCGTGCAGCCCCAACGGAAACGTCCAACGGGCCGGGGCGTCCACCGCGCGCAGGACCAGCGTCTCCTTCAAACCCGACAGCGTTCCCGTGATGCGCACATCCGACGACCGCCGCACGTCGGCATAGGACGCCGTCGCCCCCTCAACCGTGGCCGCGGACTGCCCCGCGCCAGCGATCCCGAACGACAGCGACGCGTCGCCGCCGACCTGCACCGTCGCCAGCCGAGGGTCGTCCGCGGTGTCCGCGATGTCGGCGGCGTGTTCGACCGCGGCCACCCGGTGGCGCCCTGCGCCCGCCGCCACCAGGGTCGTGTCGATGTCGACCAGCTTGCCGCCAGCGTCGGTGAACCGCTTCGGCACCGAATAGACCTGTGTCGTGTGAGTACCGTCGGGATTGACGTACTCATCGCTCCACACCGTCCGCCGCCCGGGCACCTCGACCTGCCCCGGCTGCGGTCCACGCGCCACCGACGGAACCGACGGAGTCACCGGCCCTGGCCGCGGCTCCCCCAGCACCGCACCACCCGTCACCGGCCCCGGCTTCGCGAACTCCACCGGACGCGCTGGCTCCGCCACCGTGGCCGGCACCGCCCCCGCCACCGCCGGGACCACGGCACGGGCCTTGTCCGCCGCCGGTGCCTTCCCCGACTGGGACTGCGCCGTGGGCACCTGCGTGTCACGGCCCGCCGCACTGCCGTTCGAGCTCTGCGGCAACGCCACCGTCCGGAACGGATTCACCAACGGCGCCGGCCCGCCCGTACCGCCCCCGGCTATCCGCAGCATCACCAGCCCGGTCAGCACCAGCACCGGTACCAACCCGAATGAGATAGCCGCCAACACCCGCCGAGACACCCGGCGAGAGAGCGTCCGGAGACGAGCGGCAGAAAGCCGGCCACGCATGAATAAACTCCAAAGATCTGACGGCAAAAACCTACATGAGCCCACGCCAACGGACAGCACCGGACAACAGCGCGGCCCGACAAGAAAACCCGGAGTGACCCGCACGCCCAGATGAACGCGCGGCAAACAGCACGAACAGAACGACCAGCACACCGCAGACAGCTCACCGCGGGTATGTCGAGTTTTTTGGCGGTGAGATCAGGGCATGTTCCGCGAAAGCCGGCTGTCCGGCTCCCTGGTCGAACGACGGCTCCCGGAACACTCCTAGCGGACAGCCAGGCCGCTACCCGGACGCAAGATTAGTATTTATGCCTGGTACAGGTGGATTCACGTCGCGCAGCATTGCACACGAACCATCGCGGAGTCGAGCTGTTCAACGGCGGCCGTAACAATAGTTCGTTCGTTGTTCTTGGCGGGTGTCGCTATCGACTGCGTTGGAAAATCAGAACAGGGTCGGGATCGCGGGTGCCAGGCCGCGCAGGGCGTCGTAATCGACGGTGACGCAGCCCAGACCACGGTCCGCGGCCAGCAGTCTCGCCTGCGGAGTAATCGCCTGCGCGACCAGGATCCCCCGCACCGGATGCGGCAGGAACGGATCGTCCGCCAGCCGGGCGAGATAACGGGTCAGCTGCTCGACGCCGTCGATCTCACCCTTGCGCTTCACCTCGACGGCGACACTCGCGCCGTCGGTGTCGCGGCAGAGCAGGTCGACGGGGCCGATGCCGGTCTCGTACTCCCGGCGCACCAGGGTGAGGCCGGCGCGAATCGCGTCCGGGCGCTCGGCGAGTAGCACCTGCAGGTGTGCCTCCACGCCGTCCTTCCGCAGGCCCGGGTCCACGCCGAGATCATGGGAGGAGTCGTGCATGATCTCCTCAAGGGTGATCACGAGCCGTTCGTCCGCACGGTTGGTCACCCGCCAGACACCGTCCGCCTCAGCGATCACGCAAGGCGGGCTCATCCAGTTCAGTGGTTTGTAGGCCCGCCCGTCCGCGTGGATGGACACCGACCCGTCGGCCTTCACCAGCAGCAGGCGAACAGCGCTGGGCAGGTGTGCGGTCAGCCGGCCCACATAGTCGACGCTGCACCTGGCAATCACAAGACGCACGCCCAGAACGCTACCGTCCCCGGCCCCGGTGGCTACACCCGCTTAGAGCGACCGGCAATAGGGACGCGGCGTCGCGGGGCTGGGGCACGCACCTCGCTGTGTTGTCGTCGGTCACCACCCAACACCAGGGTGGCTCCCTCCGCCGCCTTGCGATGCACGCACCCCAGCCCCACTCCTTGATCCACGCCCCTATTGCCGGGCGCTCTTACCTGTCCACGGTGCGTCCCTGCCCCATCCGTCCTATCCCATCCGTACCCAGTCCGCCTTGCGCCCGGCAACAAGATCATCGAGTAGCCGGACACGGTCAGCGTAACGTCGCGTGTAGCGGTCCGCCTGATCCCGCGGCAGCCTCGCCAGCCGCGCCGGGTTGCTGTTGTCGGCCATGTCCGCGCGTTTCACCACGACCGCCAGGTCGTTGCCGGCTACCCGGGTGAGATAGTCAGGCACCGACTCCCCGTCGCGATGGGTCAGCGCGTCGACCGCGGCGACGACCTCGGGCGGATAACCGAGGGAGGCGAGGTCCGCCAGGGTGACGTCGGTGTCCTCGACGACGTCGTGCAGCACCGCGGCCAACCGGGCGTGGTAGGGGTCGACAGCGGCCCGCTCCGCGGCGGCACCGACAGCGTCCATCACCCGCAGCGGGTGGCCGATGTAGTCATCGCCGATCTTGTCGAGCTGGCCGGCATGCGCGCGGGTGGCCAACGCGACGGCGTCCCGCAGGGAAACGGGGGGCGCGGCCGGCCCGGTGCCGTCCTGGGCCCGTCCGGCGCCCCGCGCCGGCGCGCGTTGGGGATGGGTGCCTTCGTCAGCCATCACCCTCCGGACGCTACGCGGCCCCGGGCGGCCCCGCACCACCATGTCCGGGTCCCGGGGAGGCCAGCTCAGGCCAGGCCATTCGCGGCGCGGACGACGTCCACGACCCCACCCATGATTTCGGTGAGACCGTAGTCCTTCGGTGTATAGACCGCGGCCACGCCGAGCGCCCTGAGGCGCTCGGCGTCCGCGGGCGGGATGATGCCGCCGACGATGACGGGTACGTCACCGATCCCGGCTGCCCGCATCCCGTCAAGGACCTGGGGCACCAGCTCCAGATGGGAGCCGGACAGCACCGACAAGCCCACGACGTGCACGTCCTCCTCCACCGCGGCGGCGACGATCTGCGCCGGTGTCAGCCGGATGCCCTGGTAGACGACTTCGAAGCCAGCGTCGCGGGCGCGTACGGCGATCTGCTCGGCACCGTTGGAATGCCCGTCCAGGCCTGGCTTGCCGACGAGGAACTTCAGTCTGCGGCCCAGTTCCCGCCCGGTCTCGGCGACCCTGTCCCGCACGCCGGCAAGCTCGGCGCCGCCAGCGTGTACCGCGGCGCCGGACACACCTGTCGGAGCCCGGTACTCACCGAAGGTGTCACGCAGGGTACTGGTCCACTCCCCCGTGGTGACTCCGGCACGGGCGCAGACCAGCGTTGCGGCCATCAGGTTCGTGTCGGTCTTCGCCGCGTCCCGCAGGCCCCGCAGGGCATCGTCCACGGCACGCGCGTCGCGATCGGCCCGCCAGGTCGCGATGTCGGCACGGGCAGCCTCCGCCACCGCCGGGTCCACTGTCTGGACCGCCGCCGTCAGGTCGGCGAGCAACGGATTCGGCTCGGTGGCGGTGAAGCTGTTCACACCGACCACCACGTCCTCGCCGGACTCGATGCGCATCCGCCGGTTCGCCTGCGAAGCGACGAGCTGGGACTTCATATAGCCGCTCTCGACCGCGGCCACCGCGCCGCCCATCGCCTGTACCTTGTCGATCTCCTTCTGCGCGGCTTCGACCAGCTCGGCCACCCGCCGCTCGACGACAACCGAACCCTCGAAGAGATCGTCGTACTCCAACAGGTCGGTCTCGTGCGCAAGGATCTGCTGGATACGCAGCGACCACTGCTGGTCCCAGGGCCGGGGCAGGCCGAGGGCCTCGTTCCAGGCCGGTAGTTGCAGAGCCCGGCAGCGGGCGTCCTTCGACAGCGTCACGCCAAGGGCCTCCAGCACGATCCGGATAACGTTGTTCTCCGGCTGCGCCTCGGTCAGGCCCAGGGAGTTGACCTGGACGCCGTAGCGGAACCGCCGGTGACCGGGGTCGGTGACCCCGTAGCGGGTCCGCAGCAACGTGTCCCACAGTTCGACGAACGCCCGCATCTTGCACATTTCCTCAACGAAGCGGACGCCGGCATTGACGAAGAACGACATCCGGGCGCAGACCTCGCCGGTGCGTTCGGCCGGCACCTGCCCGGAGGCGACCACGGCGTCGAGCACGGCGATGGCCGTGCACATCGAGTAGGCGATCTCCTGAACGGGGGTGGCCCCGGCCTCCTGCAGGTGATAACTGCAGACATTGATCGGATTCCATTTGGGGATCTCGGTCACCGCGTAGGCGATCATATCGGTGATCAGCCGTAGCGACGGCGCCGGCGGGAACACGTACGTCCCGCGCGAGAGGTACTCCTTGATGATGTCATTCTGGGTCGTGCCGGTGAGTTTCGCCGGGTCCGCGCCCTGTTCCTCAGCGACGACCTGGTAGAGGGCGAGCAGCCACATGGCTGTCGCGTTAATCGTCATCGAGGTGTTCATCTGGCCCAGCGGGATGTCCTGGAACAGCGCGCGCATGTCGCCGACATGCGCGATCGGCACACCCACCTTGCCGACCTCGCCGCGGGCGAGCTCGTGATCGGGGTCATAACCGGTCTGGGTCGGCAGGTCGAACGCGACCGACAGGCCCGTCTGCCCCTTGGCCAGGTTCCGGCGGTAAAGCGCGTTGGTTTCCGCCGGATTGGAGTGACCGGCATAGGTCCGAATGATCCACGGTCGGTCCCGCCGCGGACTGGCCTGCTCGGACTGCTCTCGCCGCACCGTGTTGGCCATCGCCATACCCTCCCGGAGGCTCATCCGATGGCCGGAAGCCTACCGGGAGGTAACGTCACGCGCCCGAACAGAGACCTGGACGCCCCCGCCAGGCCGTGAAAAGAACGGGCGGCAACCTGTCACAGGCGCCCGGCCCCTCCACGAGCTGCATCCAGGGGCCGCTTCCGGTCCGCTTCCACACGTGCGGGTTGGGCGGCGCCGAGGCTACGCCGGCCACCTGCGCCAGGCCGACGGCCCAGTACTCGTCGAAAGTGCTGTCGCGGCCTTCCAGCGCACCGTAGAAGAGCTTTCCCGGCGGGATGACGACGTCCGCGGTCGTGACGTTCCCGGCGCCATTCTCGCGCAGGTCATACGCAAGACTCGCGCTGAAGGCACGGCGATCCTGCTCCCGTACCCGCATCTGGTGGGCTGTCCCCGGCAGGCGGCTGCCCTCCCAGGTGGGCGGGTCCAACGCCGGCTGCAGCTCGGACGGTGGCGCGGCGGTCGCCGGGGTGGCCAGCGGGACAGTCCTGGCACGAGGCGCGGTCACCAGACCGATAACCACGCCCAGCACGATCGCCACCGCGAACGCGCCGACGATGAGCCCTGTACGGCGCTGGTCAACGGGCTGGGCATCACCTCGCCGGTATACCGGACCGCCTGTTGGACCCAACCGCTGCGCATCGACGTCGAGCATTTCCCTCCCCGGCCACAGCCATCATCCCACGACCGAACGCAACCTCATGGAACTGGGGACCACAGTGAACCAGCGGGCTGTCCTGGCGCCGACCACTAAGTGGCCGGCGGGCTGGCCGCATCAGGCGTGCCCCACGTGCGGCAGGTCGGCGTCCTCGGCCCGCAGGATGCGCCCGAGGCGGTTGGCCGCCAGCAGCTTTCCCAGCGCCATGGGAACCTCGACCAGGAGCATCGACCGCCCGGACCGGCGCGCCCGCAGCGCCCCGCCGAGCAGGACGCCGAGACCCGCATGGTCGGCCAGCTCCAGGCCGGACACGTTCACCCGCAACTGCCCGGTTCCGCTGTCGATCGCGGCATGCAGCCGCAGCCGCAGATCACCGACGGTGCGTACATCGACCCGGCCAGCCAGCCGCACGGTCTGGATCTCCATACGTCCCTCGTCGAGAAGCATCGCGTTCTCACTCATCAGGCCTCCCGTCCCCCCTGGCTCATGCCCTGACCGATCGGGCATCCCCGGCGGCCAGGAGTTGTCGGACACAGCCGGAACGCGCTGTTGATTCCTTCCGATGCCCTGTCGAGAACCGCTGCCACAGCGGCCCCCGGCGACAGGGCCAGTATCCATAGTCGCAGAGTGGCGATACGGATGCGCAGGTGTGCGATCCACTCGGGCGCCCTGGTGAACAGGACGGAAAAGACTGCGCACAGGACTATGTACAGGACGGAAACACCGGCCGAGGCAATCATGACCACGCGGCGGCCCAGAACTGCGACGCGGGCCACGCATGAACGCCTGCGCGGAGCCGGCCGCGCTGAGACGATGAGATCCGTCCAGCCCGCCGGCTCGGACAGCAGGGAGGTGACGGTGCCACTGAACAGCCTGCACTACACGATCGGCCCAGCCATCGCCGTCGCCGCCACCGCCGTGCTTGTGGCGGTGTGCCGATGGGTATTCGCACCGAAGCGGACGCGTGGCAATAAATACATCGCAAAAAGTTACGGCGACTTCGGAATGCTGGTACCCGTGGCAACGCTCCGTACGTCAACCGAAGCAGCCCGGCTGCGCCAGCTCCTCCGTCAACACGGGATACGGTCTACGTCAGGCGCGGCGCCGCCTGGCCCGATTCAGGTGAACGCCGACGGCAACATCCGCCGCCACTACGTCTCCGGTTGGCACGTCATGGTGTTCCCTGAGGACTCCATGCGGGCACGTGCCGTGGTTGCGGGCACTGACCGCGACTGGGCCTGAGAGCGACCCGGCACCAGGGGACACGGCGTCGCGGGGCTGGGGCACGCACCTCGCGCTGTTGTCGCCGGTCACCACCCAGCATCAGGATGGCTCGCCCCGCCGCCGTCCGGGCCACTTTTAGAGCGCCCGAGGATAGGGCGTTCTTAGATCATCGCCCACATCGACCAACATCCATCGGGCACCCCCTGACGGCTGCCCGGCGGCTGCCCGAGAGTGCCGGCCCAGCCCGGCCTCCGGCCGATGATGTCCCGGAGCGTCATGGCTACCGATCAACCAGTACGCCACGCCGTGTCCGCGGCCGGTTCCCGCAGGATATCCGCGCCCAGCGCCCGCAGCTGCTCGACGAAGTCGCTGTAACCGCGGTCAATATGGTGAACCTCGCTGACGCTTGTCATTCCGTCAGCCATCAGACCAGCCAGCACCAGCCCGGCCCCGGCTCGGACGTCCGAAGCCACCACATGCGTGCCGACCAGGCGGTCGGCACGGCGGACAATGACGTGGTGGCCGTCGGTGCGTAGCTCCGCGCCGAGCTTCAGCAGCTCCCGGCAGAACACGAAACGGCTTTCGAAAACATTCTCGGTGATGAGGGAGACCCCTTCGCTGACCGCCTCCAGCGCGATGGTCTGCGGTAGAAGATCCGTCGGGAACCCCGGATACGGCAGGGTGACCACGTCGATCGACCGTGGCGGCCGGTCCGCGACGACGCGGAAGCCGTCAGGGCGGACGTCCACGGCGGCACCCGCCGCGGACAGCTTGTCGAGCACGATATCGAGATGATCGGCGCGCCCGCCCCGGACAAGTACGTCCCCGCCCGTCATCAGCGCGCCGATGGCGAAGGTCCCGGCCACGATCCGATCCGCGACCGTGCTGTGTGTGGTCGGGCGGAGCCCGTCGACACCGTCGATCACCAACGTGGACGTGCCCGCGCCGTCGATCTCCGCGCCCATCGCCGTCAGCATCGCGCAGAGATCGGTGATCTCGGGCTCGCGGGCAGCATTATCGATCACGGTCGTGCCCTTGGCCAGCACACCGGCCATCAGCAGGTTCTCGGTGGCGCCAACGCTCGGGAAGTCCAGCCAGATGGACGCTCCCTGCAGCCGGCCGGCCGACCGGGCCATCAGGATGCCCGCTTCGACATCAATCATGGCCCCGAGCTTGGTCAGACCGTTGACATGCATGTCGAGGGCGCGGGTACCGATCGCGTCCCCACCGGGGAGCGCGACTCGCGCCTCACCGCAGCGGGCGACCAACGGGCCCAGCACGACGACGGATGCCCGGATGCGGCGGACGAGGTCGCTGTCAGCCGCCGCACCGGGCCGGGCTGGCACGTCGATCGACAGCAGGCCGTCGCGGTGGTCCCGATCGACAGTCGCCCCGAGCGCCCGCAGCACGTCAGCCATGACCGTGACATCGAGGATGTCAGGCACGGCACGAAGAGTCGTCCGGCCATGGGCCAGCAGGCTCGCGGCCATCAGTTTGAGCACGGAGTTCTTCGCTCCGGGGACATCAACCTCGCCGACAAGCCGAGACCCGCCCCTGACCACGAAGCGTTCCACGGGAGTCGATGCTATGGCCTCGGCAGCCGCCCGTCAGCGCGGACCGGCCGGTAGGGCAAGGCCCATCCGGCACGCAGGGCCGACGGCCGGCCGGCGCCCAACCACGCACCGGTGGACACGGCAGCGAACCGGTGGAGACGGCAACGGCATAGTGTGACCGGCATGGCCATCCACCTGACCCGGATCTACACCCGCACCGGAGACGACGGGACCACCGCGCTCGGTGACATGTCCCGGGTCCGCAAGACCGACCCGCGGCTGTCAGCCTATGCCGACGTCGACGAGGCCAACGCCGCCATCGGCATGGCGCTGGCCTTCGGCGGGCTCTCCGAGGAGATCCAGACGCTGCTCGCCCGGGTGCAGAACGACCTGTTCGACGTCGGCGCGGATCTGTGCACGCCGGTCGTGGAAAAACCGGGCTTCCCGCCGCTACGGGTCACCGCCGCGTATGTGGAGCAGCTTGAGAAGGCCTGCGACCGGTTCAACGAGAACCTCCCGAAGCTGGACTCGTTCATCCTGCCCGGAGGTACGGCCGGTGCCGCTCTGTTGCACGTGGCACGGACAGTCACCCGCCGCGCGGAACGGTCCGTCTGGGCGCTGCTGGAATCCGACCCGGAGCATACCGGCGTGCTGCCCGCCCGTTACCTCAACCGGCTGTCCGACCTGCTGTTCATCCTCGCCCGGGTCGCCAATCCCGGCGGGGACGTGCGGTGGGAACCGGGCGCCAACCGCTGACGGCGCCCCGGCCGAAACGCGGCGCGACGATGACTTTTCGCGCCGCCGGTCATCCCTGCGCCAGCGGGATCAGCCCGTGCCCACCAGGAGCGCGTGTTCGGCGAGGATACTGACACCCTGTTTGGTCACGGAGAGGAATCCGCCGTCGACCTCCACGGTCAGTGTGCTGTCGCCGGTCTTGACCCGCACCTGCCCGCCCTCGACAAGCACCCCGAGCAGCGGGACGTGCCCGGCGAGCACACCGAGCTCACCTTCCGTGGTCCGTGCGACGACCATGTCAGCCTCGCCTGACCATACTTCCTTCTCCGGCGAGACGATCGCCACCCGCATCGGCATCGCGCTGCCGTCCTTCCCGCTGTCGTCGGCCCTCGACCCCGCGGATCACGGAGGCCGTGCAGTTGGTGAATCCGGTCGTTCATCGGGAACACGACCGGCCCGGCTCCGACCGCTATCGGGGAAACCGGCAAGGCCGAAGACCGCGCGATCATGATTTTCACGCGCGGCCAGCGGCCCGGAAGCCCTAGGTACCAGAAGCCCTAGGTACCAGGTACTAGAGCTCCTTCGCCTTCTTCTCCGCGTCCTCGATCCCACCACACATGAAGAACGCCTGTTCCGGGAGGTGGTCGTAGTCGCCTTCGGTCAGCTTCTTGAAGGACTTGATCGTATCTTCGAGCGGGACGAACTTGCCCGGGATGCCGGTGAACTGCTCGGCGACAAAGAAGGGCTGCGACAGGAACCGCTGAATACGCCGCGCCCGGTTGACGAGGATCTTGTCCTCTTCGGAAAGCTCGTCGATACCGAGGATGGCGATGATGTCCTGTAGATCCTTGTAACGCTGCAGGATGCGCTGCACCTCACGCGCCACGTCGTAGTGATCCTGCCCCAGATAACGGGCGTCAAGAATGCGTGAGCTCGAGTCGAGCGGGTCAACCGCTGGATAGATCCCCAGGTCGGAAATGGCCCGGGAAAGCACCGTGGTCGCGTCGAGGTGAGTGAACGTGGTGTGCGGGGCCGGGTCGGTGATGTCGTCCGCGGGTACGTAGATCGCCTGGAGCGAAGTGATCGAGTGGCCGCGCGTGGAGGTGATCCGCTCTTGCAGGACGCCCATCTCGTCGGCCAGGGTGGGCTGATAGCCCACCGCGCTCGGCATGCGTCCGAGCAGGGTCGAGACCTCGGCACCGGCCTGGGTGAAACGGAAAATGTTGTCGATGAACAGCAGCACGTCCTGCTTCTGGACGTCCCGGAAGTACTCCGCCATGGTCAGCGCGGCGAGCGCGATCCGCAGCCGGGTGCCCGGGGGCTCGTCCATCTGCCCGAAGACCAGCGCGGTGTCCTTGATGACGCCGGCTTCGGTCATCTCCAGGAACAGGTCGTTGCCCTCCCGGGTGCGCTCGCCGACCCCGGCGAACACCGACACGCCCTCGAACTGCGTGGCGACGCGGTTGATCATTTCCTGGATGACAACCGTCTTGCCGACGCCGGCACCGCCGAACAGACCGATCTTCCCACCACGCACGTAGGGCGCCAGCAGGTCGATGACCTTGATGCCGGTCGTGAACATCTCTGTCTTCGACTCAAGCTGGTCGAACGGGGGCGCCGACGCGTGGATCGATCTGCGTACGTCGGTAGCGATGCTTTCGACGTCAAGTGGCTCGCCGAGCACATTGAACAGGTGCCCCTTGGTGGCGTTGCCAACAGGAACCGTGATCGGTGAGCCGGTGTCCTGAACCGGCGCTCCACGCACCAGACCGTCGGTCTGCTGCATGGAGATCGCCCGAACGGTGTTGTCACCGATGTGCTGCGCGACCTCGAGCGTCAGCGTTGCGGTCTGCCCGTCGATGGTGCGCTCGACGCGCAGCGCACGGTAGATCTCGGGGATCTCGTCGGGCGCGAACTCCACATCGACGACCGGGCCGATAACACGGGCGACCCGGCCGATCCCAGGGGCCTTGCCCTCCACCGCGGCGGGCGAGGTAGTGGTGACGGTCATGGCGTCCTCTGCTTCATCAAGGTGCCCTCCGCGACTGACGGCTCCGTCAGGAGGCCAGCGACTTCAAGCGGTTCATCTGCATGTCATACCCCGAAGTCACCGACGGCTCTCCCCGCGGCCGGTGACTTCGAGCATTCTTCGGTGTAACGGTCGTCTAGGAAACCTGGGCGAGGGCGTTGGCCCCGCCGACGATTTCCGATATTTCCTGAGTGATGGCGTCCTGACGAGCGGCGTTCGCCCGGCGGGTGTAGGTCTTAATCAGCTCACCGGCGTTGTCAGTCGCGGATTTCATCGCTCGCTGGCGGGCCGCCGACTCGGACGCCGCGGACTCCAGCAGTGCCGCGTGCAACCGGCTCTCGACGTAGCGAGGGAGCAGTGCGTCGAGCACGCCCTCCGCGGACGGTTCGAACTCGTACTGGGGAAGCGGGCCGCCAGGCGGGGGCTCGGCGGTCGCCTCCAGCACAAGCGGCAGAATGCGGTGCGCAACCGGTCGCTGGGCCAGGGTGTTGACGTACTCGGTGTAGACGACATGGATCTCGTCCACCCGGTCGGTCTTCTCCCCCGATGGGTCCAGGAAGCGCGCGATCAACGCATCGGCCACTTCCTTGGCGTTGTCGTAGCCCGGCTGTTCGGAGAAACCGATGAACTCGCCGGCCAGCTCCCGGCCACGGAAACGGTAGTACGTGACGGCCTTGCGCCCGACCGCGTACAGGACCGGCTCCTTGCCCTCCGAGCGCAGCAGCTCCAGCAGCTCACCCGTCCGGCGCAGCACGTTGGCGTTGTAACCGCCGGCAAGGCCGCGGTCACTGGTGACCACGAGAACCGCGGCTCGCCGCGGATCTGTGTGTTCGGTCGTCAGCGGGTGACGAATCGTGGTCTGCGACGCCACCGCGGAGATCACTCGGGTGATCTCGTCCGCGTACGGCCGGGAAGCGGCGACCCTCGCCTTGGCCTTCACGATCCTGGATGCGGCAATGAGTTCCATCGCGCGGGTAATCTTCTTGGTCGACTGAATCGAGCGGATGCGGCGCCGGTACTCACGGAGCTGGCCGGCCACGTCCTCAGTCCTCGTCCTTCGGCTTCGCCTGATGGATCTTGATCGCTTCCCGCTCCACCTCGGACGGGTCCAGGCTCTCCGGCAGTGGCTCGTTGACCAGCGGCAGACCGCCCGACAGCGTGAACTCGGCCTTGAACTTCGCGACCAGCTGCTCGAGCGCGCTGACGGTGTCGTCGTCCAGCTTGCCCGTGCCCTGGATGGTCCTGTAGACCCCCGGCTGGATCCGCTCGATGAAGTCGAGGAACTCACGCTCGAAGCGGCGGATGTCCGCGACCGGCACATCGTCGAGCTGCCCGGAGGTACCCGCCCAGATCGATACGACCTGCCGCTCGACCGGGAAGGGCTCGTACTGCGGCTGCTTGAGCAGTTCGACCATGCGCGCACCCCGCTCAAGCTGTGCCCGCGAGGCCTTGTCGAGATCCGAGCCGAACGCGGAGAACGCCTCCAGCTCGCGGTACTGCGCGAGGTCGAGGCGCAGCCGCCCCGCGACCGCCTTCATCGCCTTGATCTGGGCGCTCCCGCCCACGCGGGAGACCGAGGTACCGACGTTGATCGCCGGACGGACGCCCTGGTTGAACAGGTCGGTCTCGAGGAAGATCTGCCCGTCGGTGATGGAGATGACGTTCGTCGGAATGTAGGCGGAGATGTCGTTGCCCTTGGTCTCGATGATCGGCAAACCGGTCAGGGAGCCGGCACCGAGCTCGTCCGACAGCTTCGCGCATCGCTCCAGCAGCCTGGAGTGCAAGTAGAAGACGTCGCCGGGATAAGCCTCACGGCCCGGCGGGCGGCGCAGCAACAGCGAGATCGCCCGGTATGCCTCAGCCTGCTTCGACAGGTCATCAAAAACGATCAGTCCGTGCTGGCCGTTGTACATCCAGTGCTGACCGATTGCCGACCCCGTATAGGGCGCGAGGTACTTCAGACCGGCTGGCTCGTCAGCGGGCGCCGCCACGATGGTCGTGTAGGCCAGCGCGCCGGTCTCCTCCAGCGTGTTGAGGACGGCCCGGATGGTCGACTTCTTCTGTCCGACCGCCACATACACGCACTTGACCTGGAGCTTCGGATCCCCCGTCGCCCAGTTCTCCCGCTGGTTGATGATCGCGTCCAGCGCGACGGCGCTCTTGCCGGTCTGCCGGTCACCAATGATCAGCTGACGCTGGCCACGGCCGATGGCGGTCATCGCGTCCACCGCCTTGATACCGGTCTGGAGCGGCTCCTTGACCGGCTGGCGCTGGACGACCGTGGGCGCCTGCAGCTCCAGCGCTCGGCTCTCGGTGGAGACGATCTCGCCGAGCCCGTCGATCGGGCGGCCCAGCGGATCGACCACCCGGCCGAGGAAACCGTCTCCGACCGGGACGGAGAGGATCTGACCGGTGCGACGGACCTCCTGGCCTTCCTCGATGTTTTCGGAGTCACCGAGGATGACGCAGCCGATCTCGGCAACGTCAAGGTTCAACGCCAGGCCCAGCACGCCGCCGTGGAACTCCAGCAGCTCGTTGGTCATGACGTGCGGCAGGCCCTCGACCCGCGCGATGCCGTCGCCCGCGACGACGACCCGGCCGACCTCCTCACGCTCCCCGACGGATGCCTGGTAGGAGTCGACGTAGTCCCGGAGGGCGGCGCGGATTTCCTCCGGTCGAATGGAGAGCTCAGTCATCGCTTCGGTCCTTCAATAAATGGTGAGGGCACGTCCCGCAGGTCATGCGCGGTCTGGGTGTCCACGAGAGCGCTCTATCGGTGCAGTCGCCGGCGCGCGTCGGTGAGGCGGCGGAGGACGCTGCCGTCGACCACCTCGCCACCCACCCGCACGACAACGCCGCCCAGAACGGCCGGATCGACGTCCACCTGGAGCTGGACATCGCGACCAAAATACCGGCTGATCGCTGTCCGCAACCGAAAAATCTGGTCCCCCGCGAGGGGGACAGCCGTGCGCACCAAAGCGACGAGCCGGTTCCGGCGGGCCGCCGCGATCACGGTCAGTTGCTCAAGACGGTGTTCGAGATCTCCATAGTGGCGCTCCGCAACCGCACGCTGGACGAGACGTGTCGTTACAGCCTTGGCCCTGCTGTCCAGCAACGTGGCCACGAGTTCCCGCTTCGCGGACCACGGGGCCGCCGGATCGCTGAGCGCCAACGACAGTTCGGGCGTCCGGTTGAGGATGCGGCCGAACCGGAACAGCTCGTCCTCCACATCGTCGAGCACGCCTTCGCGCTGTGCCTGGGCGAGCAGGACCTCGACCCCGAGCTCGGACACGGCACGCTGGAGATCGAGCGGCCGGGCCCACCGGCCGTTAGCCGCAACCTGCAGGATGTCAAGAGCCGCTGCCGAGACCTTGGCATCGAACAGGCGGGCCGCGAGGTCGGAGCGGGCTGATCCGGGGGTGCCCGGATCAGCCAGCGCCCGGCGGATCGCCGGCTCCCGGTTGAGAAGATCCCCCACAGCTTCGAGATCGTCCGCCAGACGGCCGAGATCGACCGGATAGTGGGACCGCATCCTGATGCCGGGTGGCGGAGGCATGGTCAACTCATCCAGACGAGCACGCGCCGAGTCCAGAGAACGTCGGCTGGATCCCTCCACGCGTCAGCCCCCCGGACCAGCCGGAGCTGGGACGGCCGGCTCGCCTGGGTGCTCCAGGCCGGCTATGAAGTCGTCGACAAGTTGACGCTGGCGGTCGTCGCGCTCCAGCTCATGGCCAACGATCTTCGTCGCGAGCTCGAGGGCGATGTCACCGACCTCACGCCGGAGCTGAGCGACGATCTGCGCCCGCTCCGCGGCGAGCTGTGCCTCGCCACGCGCCTTGATCTCGGCGACTTCCGCACCAGCCTGCGAACGCAGCTCCGCGAGGATCCGACCTCCCTGCTCACGGGCGTCATCACGGATACGGGCAGCCTCGGTCTGCGCGTCGGCGAGCTGCGCTCGGTAGGAGGTGAGAAGCTCCTGAGCCTCCCGCTGAGCATGCTGGGCACGGGCGAGATTGCCCTCGATAGCCTCGGTCCGCTCGGCATACGCTCGCTTGATCTGCGGATAGACCTTCCAGAAGAAGAAGGCCACGAGCAGGCCGAACGACAAAGTACCGATCAGCAGCTCGCCAAGCGGGGGGATGAGGACGTTCTCGTCCGAATGCCCGCTCTCCCCGGCGGCTTGCAACAGTGTTGTGGCAACCACGGTGTCTCCTCCCGGCTTAGGGGAAGACGAACGGGACGACGAAACCGATCAGAGCCAGTGCTTCCGCCAACGCGAAGCCAATGATCATATAGCGGAAGGCCACCTGCTCCGCTTCGGGCTGGCGGGCTATCGCCTGCACGCCCAAGCCGAAGATAAGGCCGATTCCAATACCCGGCCCGATGGCCGCCAAGCCGTAGGCCACCGCGCCAAGGGAGCCGCTCACCTGATCGGCAGCAGCAAGCACCAAGGAAGGGGTGTCTGCCATCTCATATTCCTTTTCCAGTCGGGCACCGGGACCTGCCACGGTGCTGATCGGGGTGTCCGAACCTTTTTATGCGTGCGCTCCGGCGGGCGCCCCGCTCACTGCGTGAGCATGGTCAGCCGCGGGAGAACTCTCATGTCCGCCACCGGATTCGATCGCGCCGGAGATGAAGGCGGCCGTGAGAATTGTGATGATGTACGCCTGCAAGCCGTCGATGACGAGTTCGAAGCCGGTCAGCACGATCGTCATGAGCAGCGAGGCGAGTCCGAAGACAAAGGGCGGCTTGGGCAGCAGGTACTCCGCGCCGAGCGAGAACACCAGCAGCAGGATGTGACCGGCGAACATGTTCGCGAACAACCGGACCGCCAGCGTGAACGGCCGCACGAGCAGGGTCGACATGACCTCGATCGGTCCAAGGAGAACCTTGACGAAGACGGGCGCGGTCGGAGCCGGATTGATCATGTGGCCGAAGTACGCCCGGGCACCGTTGGCCTTGATACCGGCGTGGTTGAAGAGCACGTACGTGACGGCGGAGAGAACGATCGGAATGGCGATTCGCGACGTCGGCGGGAACTGAGCGCCAGGGACAATCGCGAGCACATTACAGATGAGCACGAAGCTGAAGAGCACGAGGAGGTACGGGGTGTACTTCCGCCCGTTCTCCCCGATGACGTCCCGGGCGATCGACGTGTCGATGAAGTCATAGACCGACTCGCAGACGTTCTGCAGTCCGCGGGGCACGACCGTGGCCCGCCGGAAGGCGAGCCAGAAGAGGACACCGACGAAAAGCGCGGCGAAGATCCCCAGCGCAGTCGCCTTGTTCAGGTAAAAATGAACAGGTCCAAGATCGACATCGAACCAATGCGGCGGCTGGAACACCTCCTTGGTCGGGCCCTTGAAGCCCTCGTCAGCGAGGACCAGGGGTCCCGCGGGGACCGGCACGACGGACACCTCCATGATCAAAATATACTCTCACCAGCTGAGGAAGAGACGCAGCCGTACCGGCGGCGGTGTGGACTTACCCTATCTGGTTCAGGCGAGACAGCCCCTCCTGGCGCGGGTCGGCTCCCCCCGGGTAGGGCACCGCGCCACACATGACCATCCATCGACACAGCATGATCATGAGCCCGGCAGGACCAACGGGAGACACGACTCACACCAGATGTCCGTGAGTGGACACCCAGCACTGGCGATACTATCCACACCCCGTAGCGACCGGCATCAACTCCAGGCCGGCGAAGGCCTGTTCGCTCCCTTGTTTATCTGAAAGTAACCTACCAGTTCGTTTTTGTCATCTATGTCTCACGCTGAGAATTCGAACGAAGACGTTAAGCGACCATCGGAGCTGCCTAGAAACGCCGCGTAGCGCGATTGATCACGAGATAGAGCGAAGCCGCCATACCCACGAGGACACCGACCGGCAGGAAGACGGTGTCGAGACCGACGAGCCGATCGATCCCGTAGCCCACCAGCCCCCAGAACCCGATTCCAGCCAACAGGGTACCGACCGCCGTCCAGGCCTCGTCAGAGATCAGGCCCGGCCGGTACGGGCGGCGTGGCGGTCCGTCACCGACGGGCCGATCGGGGTCCCCGGCCGGGCGAGAAGTACTATGATCATCTTGCTTTCCGCCACCGGGCTCCTGCCCGCTCTCCTCCGGATTCGGCTCGGCTTTGTTCACGTGTTCAGAGTGTCACGGCCGGAGTCTTCCCGCGCCCGGAAGAGCGTGGGATCGTAAAACGGGACCCGGATATGCGTGGCCACCCACAGCTCAGCCCCGAGCCAGCCGAAAACTCCTCCAAAGATGGCCCAGGCGAAGGCGGTGAGGTCGATGGCGCTCGACCCTTCAAGGTTCACGAGCAGAGCACCAAGAATTACGATCTTCATAAGATAGGTGCCGAGCGCGGCAGGTAGCACCATCGCCCTCGCGCGCCGGGCGACGACACTCACCGCCACCTTGCTCACCGTGAAGAAAAACCCGACCAGGCACAGACCGAGCGCAACAGCGACAATCCCGGCCGCACCCCGGGCGAAACCCGCGGCCACCAGGCCAGGCACGGCAATGATGGCCAGCACGCCCAAACCAATCTTGATCGTCCGCCCAGCAGAAACAATCATGCTCGCCGCACCGATCGCTGGCCACTCAGCAGCAGCGCCAGGAGCCCGATCAGACCGAGGCCGACCACGGAGGCGAGAATGGGCAGCGGCTGCCGCGAGAAGGAGGCGGCCACCCCGCCGAAGCCGAGCAGAGCCGCCCAGAAGTACATGATGAGAACCGCGCGGACATGGGATTTCCCGATTTCCAGCATCCGGTGGTGCAGATGCATCTTGTCCGCGGCGAACGGCGACCGGCCGGCACGGGTCCGGCGGACCACGGCCAGCCCGAGGTCAATGAACGGCACCGCCAGCACGGCCAGTGGAACAGCCAGTGGAATCAGTGACGGCAGAGATCGGGACGGCCCGGCGTATCCGCCATAGGCGACCTGGCCGGTTACCGAGATCATGGAAGCGGCTGAGAGCAGACCGACCAACATCGAGCCGGAGTCTCCCATGAACAGCCTGGCCGGGTTGAAATTGTGCGGCAGGAAGCCGAGGCACACCCCGGCGGTGACGGCGGCCAGTAACGCCGCCGGCGCCGCCCGGGAGAAGTGATTGATCACAGCAACCTCGTAGGCGAAGTAGAACGTGGCTCCCGCGGCAATCGCCGCAACCCCCGCGGCAAGACCGTCCAACCCGTCGATGAAGTTCATGGCGTTGACAAGAACGATCGTGGCGAGAATTGACAGCGGCACGGCTGTCTCCGGTCCGAGACTGACAGTGGTGTCGCTGTCCGGATTGACAGCGAACGACCACTGGACGCCCAGCAGGACCATCACCCCGGCGGCGGCGACCTGACCCGCGAGCTTCGTCAGCGGATCCAGCGGCCACCGGTCGTCCACGACTCCGAGCAGGCAGATCACGATGGCTGCGGCACCCACCGCGTGTGGTTCGGCCCAGTCCCGCGAGACCGAGGACAGGAACGGCAGGTTATCGGCGACCTCCAGACCGGCCACGAGCCCCGCGAGCATGGCGAGCCCACCGAGACGCGGGGTCGGCACCGCATGTACGTCACGGTCACGGACGCCAGCGACGGCGCCGATCCAGATGGCGAAGCCCCGTGCCACCGGCGTGCACAGGAATGTGACCGCTGCCGACACCGCGAATACGAGCAGATACTCCCGCAACAGCCCGCAACCTTCGCTGATCTACCGCGCCGCCACCAGGGCGTATCTGATGGATGTTGGTCGATGTGGGCAATGATCCAGAAAGCGGCCCGCAAGGCGGAGGAGGCCCGGATAGCGGTGTCCTATCCGGACCGACGACAACACAGCGGGACGCTTTCTGGGCATTGATCCGCACGATCGAAGATCCATCAGACACGCCCTAGCGCTGGTAGACAGGATGCCGGCTGACCAGGACAGAGACCGCTCGGGCCACATCGGGGGCGGCGAGCGGGTCACGGACCGCTCGGGCGATCAGAGCCGCGATCTCCTTCATCTCGTCCTCCCGCATGCCCTGGGTGGTAACCGCCGGGGTGCCAACCCGGATACCGGAGGAAACCGCGGGCGGCTGCGGGTCGTACGGGATGGCGTTCTTGTTCAGTGTGATCCGCGCGGCATCACACCGGGCCTCCGCGTCCTTACCCGTCACGCCAAGAGCACGAAGATCGAACAGGGCGAGATGCGTGTCGGTGCCGCCGGCAACCGGCCGCACACCCTCCGCGGCAAGCCCGTCCGCGAGAGTCTGGGCGTTGGCGATGACCTGACGTGCGTAGTCAGCGTAGGCGGGGGTGGCGGCCTCCCGCAACGCCACCGCCTTGGCCGCGACCGCGTGCATGAGCGGGCCGCCCTGGCTGAACGGGAACACCGCCTTGTCGATCCGCTGGGCCAGCTCCTCGCGGCAGAGGATCATCCCGCCCCGCGGCCCACGCAGGACCTTGTGAGTAGTGAAACTGACCACGTCGGCATAGGGCACCGGGCTGGGGATGGCCCCGCCCGCCACCAGACCGATGAAGTGCGCGGCATCGACCACCAGCCATGCCCCGACCTCGTCGGCGACCGAGCGGAAGGCGGCAAAGTCAATCAGCCGGGGATACGCGGTGGCACCACAGATAATCATTTTAGGTCGATGCTGACGCGCGAGGTCGCGAACCTCGTCATAGTCGATCATTTCGGTGTCTTCGCGCACCCCGTAGGCGACGACATCGAACCACTTCCCGCTGAAGTTGACCCGACTACCATGAGTAAGATGACCGCCGTGCGGCAGCGACATCGCCAGCACGGTGTCACCGGGCGCGAGCAGCGCGGCGTACACCGCGAAGTTGGCCTGCGCTCCGGAGTGTGGCTGCACGTTCGCGTGCTCGGCGCCGAAGAGCTTCTTCGCCCGGGCGATGCCGATCTCCTCCGCGCGGTCGACGACCTGGCAGCCACCGTAGTAGCGACGGCCCGGGTAGCCCTCGGCGTATTTGTTCGACAACGTCGACCCGAGGGCCGCCAGCACCGCCGGCGAAGTGAAGTTCTCGCTCGCGATGAGCTGAAGACCCCCACGGAGCCGGTCCAGTTCGGCCAGGACGACGTCCGCGATCTCGTGGTCCTCGGCCTGGAGCTGATCGAAGTCCGGGCCCCAGAACGGGGTGCTCATAAGCTGCCTCTCCTCGTGCGCGCCGCGCGCCTGACCCTGGCCGCGCGATTGCGCCGTCCGCGCGAAGGCTGCCGGGCCGGAAGCGGCCAGACAGGGGAGTGTCCCGATCGCGACGCCCCGTCCTCGGACTGGTCCAACCCCCGCCCCGACAGCTTACGGCGTGGGGCCGCGGCCGGCCGAGGGTGTCATGCGGTCGCGGCGGGTTCCTGCACGGAGGACAGCACCTCGCGCAGCGCCGCCATACCGACCGCGCCCGTCCGCAGCACCCGCGGGATCTCACCGGTACAGTCAACGATCGTCGAGGCGATGCCGGCCGAGCACGGACCGCCGTCGAGGTACACCTCAACGGAATCACCGAGCTGCGCCATGGCGTCATCCACCGTGGTCGCGGGTGGCTGACCGCTGATGTTCGCGCTGGACACGGCCATCGGCCCGGTACGGCCGAGCAGTTCGATCGCGACCGGGTGCAGCGGCATCCGCACCGCCACAGTGCCACGAGCGTCACCGAGATCCCAGCTCAACGACGGCGCGTATGGCACGACCAAGGTCAGCCCACCCGGCCAGAATGCCCGGACCAGGTCCCTGACCGGCTCGGTAACCCGCTCGACAAGCCCGTCCAGGGTGCGCCACGAGCCAACGAGCACCGGTACCGGCATGTCCCGGCCACGGCCTTTGGCCGCGAGCAGCGCGCGGACCGCGACCTGATCGAAAGCGTCCGCACCCACGCCGTACAGGGTGTCAGTGGGCAACACGACGAGCCGGCCGTGGCGCACTGAGCGGACGGCTGCCTCCAGCCCGGCCGCACGCTGTCCGGGGTCCGTGCAGTCATACCGTTCGCCTGCCGACTCCCTTGGCCTCACTGGCTCCCCCATTACCTCAGCGATCCTTCACCACTGTGACAGCACATCACATCAACGATGCGCGTCTAGTGCTCCCGCGACCGGCGCGACGCCGAGACGAACCGGTCCCGCCCCGCCAGGTCGAGATGGTCCTGGACATCCTCCCAGCAGCCGGAGTCACGCAGCAGCGCAGGGGCTGCCGAGCCGTGGCGGTCGGAATGTTCGATCACTAACTTCCCACCGTCCCGCAGCAGGTCGCTCGCCACCCGCGCGACCGCGCGGACCCCCGCCAGACCATCCGGCCCGGCCCACAGGGCAGCGGGTGGATCATGCATGCCGACCTCGGGATCAACCGTGTCCCGTTCGTCGTCCCGCAGGTACGGCGGGTTGCTCACCACGAGATCGACTCGACCTACCAGGTCTGCCAACCGCTGGACAGCCGCCGTAGCCGGCTCGCGACCATCGTTGCGGCCATGCCCAGCCGGGTCGATCCCGACATCGGCACGATGCAGCGTCACCCGGCTGTCGGTACCGACAAAACCATGATCGGTGATGTTACGATCTGCCCACACCAAGGCTTCCGGATCAACTTCGACGGCGTGTACGCACGCGCCGGGCAGTTCCTCCGCGAGCGCGAGGGCGATCGCGCCGGAGCCGGTACAAAGATCCACACAGATCGGTCGCGCCCAGCCAGCCGCTCGAACCACGTCGAGTGCCCAGCCGACCACAACTTCAGTCTCCGGCCGGGGTATGAACACCCCCGGGCCCACCGCCAGGGTGAGATAACGGAACCCGACGCTGCCGACCAGGTGCTGGAGGGGCACCCGCGCGGCCCGACGGGCGACCAGGTCCTGAAACCGGTCCTGATCCGCCAGCGTAATGGCCGTCGTCCGCCGCAGCCGCCACCGGGGCTCGCCGGTGACATACGCGGCGAGCTGTTCAGCGTCCGACCGGGGGCTTGGCACCCCGGCCGCGGCGAGAGCGGTGACCGCGCTGTCCAGCACATGCGCGGCCAGCCCGGCGCTGGGCTCACCGGATGTCATGACCCGGTCCCGGCCGAAAGCCTCGCCGCCAGGTCCGCCGCGACAAGGGCGTCCAGTACCTCGTCAAGCTCACCATCGAGTACCTGATCGAGATTGTGCGCCTTGAAACCGATCCGATGATCGCTGATCCGGTTCTCCGCGAAGTTGTAGGTACGGATCCGCTCGGAGCGGTCCACCGTGCGAACCTGGCTGGCCCGTGCCGCCGATGCCTCCGCCTGCGCCCGCTCGCGGGCCGCCGCGAGGAGCCGTGCGCGCAGGATCCGCAGCGCCGACTCCTTGTTCTGCAACTGGCTTTTCTCGTTCTGGCAGGACACCACCAGACCGCTGGGAAGATGGGTGATACGCACTGCCGAGTCCGTCGTGTTGACGCTCTGCCCACCGGGGCCCGAGGAGCGGTACACGTCGATGCGCAGCTCGTTGGGGTCGATATCGACCTCAACATCCTCAGCTTCGGGCAGTACCAGCACTCCGGCCGCCGAGGTGTGGATGCGACCGGCCGACTCGGTGACCGGAACCCGCTGGACCCGGTGGACACCGCCCTCGAACCGCAGCCGCCCGAACACGCCACCGGTGGTCATCCGGCCAGCCTTCACCGCCACGCTCACGTCCCGGTAGCCGCCGAGATCGCTGGGATTCGCGTCCAGGATCTCGGTACGCCAGCCGCGTCGCTCAGCGTAGCGCAGGTACATCCGCAGCAGGTCGCCAGCGAACAACGCCGACTCCTCACCGCCCGCGCCCGCCTTGATTTCCATGATCGCATCACGGGCGTCGTCGGGATCGGTGGGCACCAGATGGGTGTGCAGCCGGTCCCGCAGCACCGCGTGCGTGGCCTCAAGCTCCGCGACCTCGGCGCGGAACGAGGCATCCTCGGCGGCGAACTCCCGGGCGGTCGCGAGGTCCGCATCGACCCGGTCCAGCTCACGCGCGGTCTCCACGACCGGGGCCAGCTCCGCGTACCTGCGGCCGAGGCTGCGTGCCAGAGTCGGGTCGGCGTGCACAGACGGATCGGCGAGACGGTCCTCCAGCTCGGCGTGCTCGGCAAGCAGACCGTCGAGTGGAGTGGTCATTTCGGGAATCTCCTGGTCTAGAGAGCCAAAGGCGACATGATCATCGTTTCATCGCATCGCCGGAGGCCGCCTGACCCCCCAAAGGACTTCCGGCGCCGACCGCTAAGCGAGCCGATGAAAACATCGATCATGACTCTAACCCGCGCCAGCGGCGGCCCCGTGGGCCGCTGGGACCCGAACCGCTGACAGACGCCACGCAGCGCCCGCGCCACCGTCACACCGGGCACGGGCGCTGCGTGCGCGTTACTTCACTTCGTCCCAGGCCCAGGCTTGTCACCCGGACGACGGCGGCCGAAGCGCCGCTCGAACTTCTCGACCCGACCGCCGACATCCAGGATCTTCTGCTTGCCGGTGTAGAACGGGTGGCACTGTGAGCACACTTCGGCGTTGATCACACCGTCCGACTTGGTGCTACGGGTAGTGAAGGTCGAACCGCAGGTGCAGACAACCGTGGTCTCACGGTACGCCGGATGAATATCAGCCTTCATGATCCTTCTTCCCGAAGTGGCCGCCGGGTCGCCCTGTCGCGGACGCGAGGACGTGAACCGGTGCCGGGTCTCAGCCTTCCAGTCTGCCAGAAGCTTCCGGCCATCCAGGGACAGCACCACCGTACGGGCGCTGCCCAGGCGGTCCGCACAACAGGTTCTCAGTCCTGACCCGGAGTGGCAGTCGCGATCTGCATCAGGAACTCGTAGTTCGTCCGCGTCTTCTTCAACCGCTCCAGCAGAAGGTCAAGCGCCTGCTGCGACTCCAGCGTGTGCAGGACCCGCCGCAGCTTATGCATGATCACAAGTTCGTCCGGCGCAAGCAGGATGTCCTCCTTGCGGGTTCCGGAGGGGTCGACATCGATCGCAGGGAAGATCCTCTTATCGGCGATCTTGCGATCGAGCTTGAGCTCGGCGTTGCCGGTCCCCTTGAACTCCTCGAAGATCACAGTATCCATCGTGGAGCCCGTCTCCACCAGGGCCGTGGCGATGATCGTCAACGACCCGCCGTTCTCGATGTTCCTGGCCGCGCCGAGGAAACGCTTCGGCGGGTAGAGCGCCGTGGAGTCCACACCACCCGACAGGATCCGGCCGGACGCGGGTGCGGCCAGGTTGTAGGCCCGCCCGAGCCGAGTGATCGAGTCGAGCAGCACGACGACGTCCTCACCCAGTTCCACCAGGCGCTTGGCCCGCTCGATGGACAGTTCGGCGACGCTGGTGTGGTCCGACGGCGGCCGGTCGAACGTCGAGGCGATGACCTCGCCCTTGACCGACCGCTGCATGTCGGTCACCTCCTCCGGACGTTCATCGACGAGAACGACCATGAGGTGGCATTCCGGGTTGTTCGTGGTGATCGCGTTCGCGATGGCCTGCAGCACCATCGTCTTACCCGCCTTGGGCGGGCTGACAATCAGCGCGCGCTGCCCCTTACCGAGCGGCATCACCAGGTCGATCACCCGGGTGGTCAGCAGTTGCGGCTCGGTCTCCAACCGCAGCCGCTCCTGCGGGTAGAGCGGGGTGAGCTTGGTGAACTCGGGACGGTTTCGCGCCTCGTCGGGCTCCAGCCCGTTCACCGTGTCAAGCCGGACCAATGCGTTGTACTTGTCCCGCCGCTGCTCGCCCTCCTGCGGCGCCCGGACGACGCCGGTGATCGCGTCACCGCGGCGCAGGCCATGGCGACGGACCTGGGCCAAGCTCACATAGACGTCGGTCGGGCCCGTCAGGTACCCGCTCGTGCGCACAAACGCGTAGTTGTCGAGAACGTCAAGAATACCCGCGACCGGGACCAGAACGTCGTCCTCACGGACAATCGGCTCCGACTCGCTGAAACCGCCACCCTGGCGGCCACGGTTACGACCCCGCTCCCGGAACCGGCCGCGGTTACGCCGATTCCCGCCACCGAATTCGTCGTCACGATCAGCCTGGCCGCGATCGGCCTGGCTGCGATCGGCCTGGCCACGGTCAGCCTGGCCACGATCGGCCTGGCCACGATCGGCCTGGCCACGATCGGCCGAGCCCCGTCCCTGCCGGTCACCCTGCTGGCGCCCCTGGCGCTCAGCGGCGGCGGGACGGTCAGCCGAGGCACGCTCCCCGTCGACCTGCTGACGCTCACGCCTGTCGTCTCGGCCACGCCCGCTGCCGTTCTCCGACACGCGAGGAACACTGGCCGGCTCGGCCACCGACGTGACGGGCACGCCGGCCACCGACGGTTCCGCTGGAGTGATGGACGGCGCTGTGGCTGGGGTGGTGACCACCGGCGGCGCGGCAGCCGGCGCGGCTTCTTCCGTGCTGGCGGCCCGCACATTCTCGGACCCGCTCTCCGGACCGGGCGTGCTCGCCCCGCCACGGGTCTCCCGCGAGCCAGACAGCGCGTCGGTCAGTGTCGTCTGCTCACCACCGGCTGTGGACGGGCTTCCCGACGCCCGGGAAGCCCCACGGCGGGTCCGGACACGCATAGTGCCCTCAGCCGGGGCCGCTGCCTCGGCTGAGGGCGCGGGTGAGGAGACCGGAGGATTGACAGCGTCCCCTGCCTTTGCGGACGGAGCTGAGGTACTCCGGGCCGGCTGCGGGGCCGGTTGCGCCTCACTGGCGGCCGCGGCCGGCCGGGCGGCGGTGGCAGCCGCGCCTCCGGCGGCGCCGGCGGGAGTCTGAACGTTCTGGATGGCCGCGATGAGCTGCCCCTTTCGCAGGCGTCCCACGCCCTGAATACCCAACGAACTTGCCATGGCCTGCAGCTCCGGCAGGAGCATGGCTGAAAGGCCGGTGCCTGACCGCCGGCGTCGCGGAGAACCAGCGTCCACGGACGACGTCGGTGTCTGGGGCTCCGCGGACTCACGTGCGCTGTCAGGCAGCACGTCGGTGGTGTCGCTCAAGATGTTCCTTCCCTGAAGGGACCGGCTCAAGGGAGCCGGGTGACGCTTGTTGACCTTCTTCGCCTGGGCATCCCATGTGGAAACGATGTTCAGCGCCAGGTAGGCAAGCAGAGCGCCCGTGGACGGCGCTAACGGCTGAGCGCCGCGTGCGAACTCGTCAATCCCGCTGAGGACTTGTCGGTGCTGGCCGAGGCTTCGATGACGAGGCTGAGGCACCAAGTTCCGGCACCATGATCCGGCTACGATGAACCGGTAGCACCGGCGGGCGAGCACGCGCCGCGGCGGCAGCGAGTGCAGTCATCAGACTATCCAGACGGAGTCATCTGGGCAACAACCTTCGAGGGGCATTGCTTCGGAGTCCTCCGTTTCCAACCCGAGCCGCGACCATTTCGGCTGGATGTCACCCTCAACGAGGATCTGGCCCGCGGCGAGGATGGGGGTTTCGGACACCGGGCCGGGTTGAACTCGAACCGACGGCGTCAGCCCACGACGGACTCGACTCGTGCTCCGTTCCTGTCCACAGGCAGATTGAACACGGTGAAGCCGTCCCCGCCACATGCGCGGGCAGCCTCGGCCTGCTCCGCCCCCACGGCCAGCGCCAGCACCGTCGGTCCAGAACCCGACAGCACGGCCGCCAGGCCCGCCGCTCGCAGTCGCCCGAGCAGATCGCGGGTCTCAGGCATGGACGGCAGGCGGTAAGGCTGGTGCAACCGGTCGTCGGTAGCCGCCACCAACGCGTCCAGCCAGGACGCCGTACCCAACCGGCTGGCGCCGGGCCGACCGCCAGGAAGACGGCTCTCGCCAGGCCGGCCCGCCCACTCCTGACCGCTGCCAGCCTGGATCCCCAACGTCTGTGAAGGCAACGTCTCCGGAGACAGGGTTCCTGACATCGCCACTGCTAACAAAGCCGCACGCCCCGCATTAGCCGCAGCGTCGGCATGCGGCACGTTAGCCGGCAATACCGCCCGCGCCACAGATGTCAACTGGCGGTGGGCGGGAATGAAGACTACGGGCCGTAGATCATCTGGCGGATCGATTCGAACTGCCTGCGGGCGACCGCCATTATCGTACCAAGCCACGGTGAATCCACCGTAGAGGACAGGGGCGATGTTGTCCGGATGACCCTCGATCTGACAGGCGAGCGCGAAGACGTCCGCGGTGCTCAGGTGGCCCCCGCCCAACGCGCTCGCGGCAAGGAGGCCCGCCACGATGGCCGCGGCCGACGAACCGAGTCCACGGCCATGCGGGATGCGGTTGATACAGGTCAGGCTCAGCCCGGTCGGCCCGAGGCCGAGCGAGTCAAGCCCAGCCCGCAACGCGCGCACGACCAAGTGGCTCTCGTCTCTGGTGCCATCGTCCTCGCCGGTCACCTCAATCGACAGGCCCGACTCCGTCACGACGACCGTCAGATCGTCGTAAAGGCCCAGCGCAAGCCCACAGGCGTCAAAACCCGGACCAAGGTTCGCGCTGGTCGCTGGCACCCGCACGCTGACTGTGGCCGGCACCGGAGCCCGGGGCGCACAGCTCATGACCGCCGCAGATCAAGAGCCACGGCCGCGGCGGCAGCCGTCGCCGGTATGGTCACCGGCTTGGCCGCTCCGCTGATCGCCCAGTCCGGGTCCTTGAGCCCGTTGCCGGTCACCGTGCACACAACTCGTTCGCCGGCCTGGATGAGGCCGGCGGCACGCGCCTGGAGAAGCCCCGCCACGCTCGCCGCGCTGGACGGTTCGACGAAGACGCCTTCCTTGCGTGCGAGCAGCCGGTAGGCCGAGAGGATCTGACGGTCGTCGACCGCGTCGATGGCGCCACCCGAGGCATCCCGCGCATCCAGCGCGAAAGCCCATGACGCGGGGTTGCCGATCCGGATCGCGGTAGCGATCGTCTGCGGTGCGGTGACCACACTGCCACGCACGATGGGCGCGGCGCCGGCCGCCTGGAAACCATGCATGCGGGGCCGGCCGGAACCGTGGAGTGTGTCGTCCTCGACATAGCCGCGCCAGTAAGCGGTGATGTTCCCCGCGTTCCCGACCGGCAGGCAGTGGGCATCGGGCGCCGCGCCCAGATCCTCGACGATCTCGAAGGCAGCGGTCTTCTGCCCTTCCAGGCGGAAGGGGTTGACCGAATTGACGAGGGTGACCGGAAAGGTTTCGGCAAGGTCCCTGGCGACCCGCAGGCAGTCGTCGAAGGAGCCGTCGAGCTGTAGGAGCCGTGCCCCATGCACCAGCGCCTGCGCCAGCTTCCCTAACGCGATCTTTCCGCTGGGTACGAGCACGGCGCAGGTCAGCCCGGCACGAGCCGCGTACGCGGCGGCGCTCGCGCTGGTGTTACCGGTCGACGCGCAGATCACCGCCTGCGAGCCCGCCTCGACCGCGCGGCTGATCGCCATGGTCATCCCACGGTCCTTGAACGAGCCGGTCGGGTTGGAACCCTCGACCTTGAGATGGACATCACACCCGGTCACCGCGGAGAGATGCTCCGCCGGCAGCAGCGGGGTTCCGCCTTCCCGGAGGGTCACCACCGGGGTGTCCGAGGAGACTGGCAGGCGGTCCCGATACTCCTCGATCACGCCGCGCCACACCCGCCGGCTGCGGTCGACCGAGCCCGGAGCTCCTCCAGCCGCGGCCGCGACCGCGGGCGCGCCCGTCGTCCGCGGCTGCGATGCCGCCACTGGCGATGTCGTCACAGCTCACCTCCTTCTACCCGCATCACACCCGTGACCGCCCGGACGACGTCCAGCTCCCGCAGCTCCTCGACTGTCGCGGACAGTGCCGCGTCACTGGCGCTGTGCGTGATCAGAACAAGACTCGCGTCGTCGCCATGGCCGTCTTGGCGGACACTCTGTATGGAAACGTCCCGATGGGCGAATGCGGCGGCGACCGAGGCGAGCACTCCGGTCTTGTCCGTCACATCCAGATTGATGTGGTAGCGGGTCACGGTGGCGCCTATTGGCAGCACAGGCAGCTCGGCGTAGGCCGACTCGCCCGGGCCCCGGCGACCGGCCAACCGGTTGCGCGCCACCGCCACCAGATCACCCAACACCGCGGAGGCGGTCGGTGAACCGCCCGCCCCGCGACCGTAGAACATCAGTTGCCCAGCCGCATCCGCCTCGACGAACACGGCGTTGAACGCCTCCCGGACCCCGGCGAGCGGATGGGAACGGGGAATCATCGCCGGATGCACCCGCACACTCACGCCCGGCGTCTCCGGTGACCGTTCGGCAATGGCCAGCGCCTTGACCGTGCACCCCATCGCCCGGGCGCTGGCGATGTCCGCGGCGGTGACGCCGCCGATGCCCTCCCGATAGACGTCGGCCAGCGTGACCCGGGTATGAAAGGCGAGCTGCGCGAGGATCGAGGCCTTGGCTGCGGCGTCGAATCCGTCGATGTCCGCGCTCGGGTCGGCCTCCGCATATCCGAGTGTGGTCGCCTCGTCGAGCGCCTCGGCAAACCCGGCACCGGTTTCGTCCATCCGGGTGAGGATGAAGTTGGTGGTGCCGTTGACGATGCCGAGCACCCGTCGGACGCGATCACCGGCGAGGCTCTCCCGCAGCGGGCGCAGCAGCGGGATCGCACCGGCGACCGCGGCCTCGTAGTAGAGGTCCACGCCGTGTTCGGCCGCCGCGCCGTACAGCGCGGCACCGTGGGTGGCCAGCAGCGCCTTGTTCGCGGTCACCACCGATTTCCCCGCGCTGAGCGCCGCGTGCAGCCAGGTGCGGGCCGGCTCGATGCCGCCCACCACCTCGACGACGATGTCGATGTCCTCCCGGGTCGCGAGCCCTTCCGCATCCGTGGTGAAGATCCTTGGATCGACCGGCAGGTCGCGGACCACCGACAGGCGGCGGACCGCGATGCCAGCGAGGTCCAGGGGCGCGCCCACCCGAGCGGCGAGGTCCTCGGCGTGGGTGTGCAGGAGCCGGACGACCTCACCCCCGACCACACCGCACCCGAGCAGGGCAATCCTCATCCCGCGTTCCTCACCATGTGGTTCTCGTCATGGATTCCTCATCGTGCGTTCGCCCCGCCGTCACCCGGACGCGCGCCGGTCCAGACAGCCACGCCGAGGCCGGCCCGGGCATCCCCGCGTTCGGCCCCGTCGATCTCGGGCTCGGGGATGCCCGCTTCGTCGATGTCAAGACGCAGCATGTCCATCTCGGTCTCCCTGCGAACAATCATGCGAGCCCGGCCAGCGCCGACCGCGACAACAGGTGGCCGCGGAACATGGTTGTAGTTGCTTGCCATGGACCGGTGGTACGCCCCGCTCGCCGGCACAGCGACAAGATCGCCAGGCCGGATGTCGGCAGGCAGCGCCACGTCGTGGGCGATGACGTCGCCGGACTCGCAGTGCTTGCCCACCAGCGTGACCACGCGGGGTACAGCCATGCTGCGCCGAGAGACAAGGCGGGCCGTGTAGCGTGCATCATACAGCGCGGTACGGATGTTGTCGCTCATCCCGCCGTCGACGCTGACGTAGGTACGCAGCCCCGGCAGTTCCTTGACCGTCCCGACCTCGTACAGCGTGATCGCGGTCGGGCCGCTGATGGCCCGGCCCGGTTCGACCGCCAGCCGCGGGACGGCGAGTCCGGCCGCGGCGCACTCCTTGCCGACGATCGCGCGGAGCCGGTCCGCGACCTCCGCGACCTCCAGTGGCGCGTCCTCGCCGGTGTAGGCGATCCCCAGGCCACCACCGAGATCGAGCTCAGGCAGTTCGACCCCGTGGGCATCGCGAACGGCGGCAAGCAGCCCCACCATTCGATGGGCGGCCAGCCCGAAACCGGCGGTGTCGAAAATCTGCGAGCCGATGTGCGCGTGGGTCCCGACGAGCTCAAGGTGCTCGGGCGCGGCCAGCACCTGACTGATCGCCTCGGCCGCGGCACCGCTGGCCAGGGAGAAGCCGAACTTCTGGTCCTCCTGCCCGGTGGCCACGTAGTGGTGGGTGTGAGCCTCCACTCCGGGTGTGACCCGGACGAACACCCGCTGGCGCACACCGGCCCGCGCGGCCACCGCCGCCAGCCGGGAGATCTCCACGAACGAGTCGACGACGATCCGCCCTACGCCGTAGGCGACCGCCCGCCGCAGCTCAGCGGTGGACTTGTTGTTGCCGTGGAAGAGCAGCCGCTCGGGCGGAAAGCCCACCGCCTCCGCGATGCCCAGCTCACCACCTGTGCAGACGTCCAGCGAGAGCCCTTCGGCGACCACCCATCGGGCGATGGCACGCGACAGCAACGCCTTGCCCGCGTAGTAGACGTCCCCGTCGGCGAAAGCGGAGCGCCACGCCCGGCAACGCGCCCGGAAGTCCTCCGTGTCCAGGATGTAGGCGGGCGTGGCGAACTCGGCGGCGAGCACGTCAACCCGCAGCCCGCCGACCCGCAGCACACCGTCCGTGTCCAGAACGGCGGACGCCGGCCACAGCCCTTCCTCCAGCTGCGTCTGATTCTGGGCGAGATAGATCACATCACGCACAAACAGTCACATCCTCATCACGCGTATCCGCGTCACGCACGAACAGTCACATCCTTGTCAGGGCCGGCACTCCCAGCAGCCGCAGGCCACTCGCAAGCACGGTCCTGGTCGCCTCAGCCAGGAGCAGCCGCGCTCCGCCCAGCGCACCCGCCTGCTCGTCCCCCTGCGGCAGTACCCGGCAGACGCCGTAAAAACGGCGGTACGTGCCGGCGAGTTCCTCGAGGTAACGCGCCACCCGGTACGGCGCCCGGCGGTCGGCCGCGGTCCGCACGACCCTCGGCAGCTCACCCAACGCCCGCAGCAGGTCGCCCTCGCGCGGATGGGTCAGCAACAGCACATCGGCGCCCTCCGTATCCAGGGACAGCCCCAGCTCTCCGGCATTGCGCAGCAGCGCGCGGATCCGGGCATGGGCGTGCTGGACACAGAAAAACGGGTTGTCATCCGTCTGGCTGGCGATGACATCCAGATCGAGAACGAGGGCGCTGTCCAGCGGGACACGGACGAGCCAGTAACGGGCGGCGTCGACGCCGACGGCATCCACCAGATCATCGATCAGAGGCGGCCCCCCGGCCCATGCCGACGTCCGCACCGGCTCACCGCCGCGGGTCAACGTCACCCGCTGCCTGATGAGTGTGCGGTCACGGTCGCCGACGCCAGGGCGCCCCGGCTGGGCCTCGCCCGCCGCCGCGGTGACCGCACCGATCCCGGCGGGACAGCCGCCCTGACCGCCGGCCGCGTCGAGCAGCCGGACCGATGCGTCCGCCACGGCTGCCCGACGCGCGGCGGCAAGGGTGACCGGGCCGGCCGGGTGTGCGTACCAGGTCTCGGCGTCCACCCGGATGGCGCAGGCCTCGGGCGGACCGCGCCAGCCCTTCGCGGCCGGGCCGCATCCGTAGCTGCCGCCCGCGCGCACGACCGTACGTGCGATCTCGCCGAGAGCCCCGCCAGCCAGCCGGATGTTGAGGAAACCGGGACCGGCCACCGCCACCGCGGCCACCGCCTGATCCTGGCGCAACCGGCCCGCGACCGCCTCGGCGACCTCGCGCGGTGATCGCCCGGCCGAGCGGGCGAGGCGCAGCGCGATCGGCGTGGCATAGTCACCATGATCAAAAAATCTGAGGCGCTCGACCGGCACCACCGTGGGGATCGCTACATCAAGTTCGCCGTCCGCGACCAGCTGCCCGACGATGGCCCGCAGAACTTCCGCGAGGCCGTCGGGAGTCATGGCGTGATGTTATCGGCGGTGGGCTGCGGTACCGGCACGGGACAGCGGAACCGATCGCCACCGGTCATCACGCTGTCGACGGCAGGCAGCCCGCGCCCCAGCGGCCCGCCTGTTCAGACGGTCTGGCCGTGGCCGGCCAGCCGGCGCACAACCCCGATCAGCTCGTCCGGGTCGAACGGCTTCGTGAGGTAGTAGTCGACGCCAAGACGCTTCCCGCGCCTGAGATCGGCGGCCTGGGCACGGGCGGACAGCAGGATCACCCGGATGTCCGCCGTCTCGGGGTCGTCGCGCAGCCGAGCGGTCACGTCCCAGCCGTCCAGGTGAGGCATCATGACATCCAATGTGATCACCTGTGGCGCGATGTCCCGCACCCGCTCGAGGCAGTCCAGCCCGTCGATCGCGGTGTGCACCTCGAAGCCCTCCAGCTCAAGGTTGACCACCACGAGCTGACGGATCACCGCGTCATCATCGACAACGAGGACACGTGGGGGGGCGCAATACACATCGGGAGCTTACGGCGACCCGTCGACGCGACCACCGTCGCGGTCCTGGTACGGTATAGCCGCCTGCCCTGAAGCCCCCGTAGCTCAGGGGATAGAGCACCGCCCTCCGGAGGCGGGTGCGCAGGTTCGAATCCTGCCGGGGGCACCCAGGTATGTCCTGGTCATGGGGCTAATCGTAGCCGCTGCGGTCCGCCCATTCCAGATCTTGACCACGGTTTACCCGCACGGGTGGGTACATGTCGGATGTGTCGGGCGGCTGGCCAGTCAGGCCGCCGGGACGATCGCTGGTGATGATGGTCCGACATCGGGAGGAGCGTTCGCCGCCGTCTGGAGTTCGGCCCGCCACCGGATCCGGTCCGCTATCCCCCGCATGATCAGGTATTCGCGGCGCGGGACGCCGGGATCACCGGGATGGGCGGGCAGCCAGATCAACCGGGACGGGTCAGGCATGGTCCGGCCGAGCACGGCGAGCTGAGCCGCGATCCACTCTCGCCGGTCGACACGGTGGTCGCTGAGCGACTTTCCCGACCACCGACGAGAGACAAACCCGGCGCCCTCCGAACCCGAGTGTGGCTTGCCTGTGGGCCTTGCCCTTGCAGTAGCCTGGCGTCAGTCCGGGCCGGGGGTTGCGTGGTTGGATGCCGTAGCGTAGCCAGTTCGCGCAGGTCGGCGCCCACGGCTCGAACCGCAGCGCCTCAGCGAGTCGATCGACGTGGCGACGCTGGGCGTCGGTGCTCACCTCGTGGCAGACGTCCAGCGCCTTTGTCAGGTACTTGGTGAGATAACCGATCATTCGGCCAACCTGCGCCGAGTTCGCCGTCACGCCGTCGGCGCGCAGCTGAGGCCCGAAACGGACGACGTGCGACGGCGGGTCATCGTCCCCGATTGCATCCAACGCCTCATCCCACGTCGGCAGCGGTTCGGCCGTGGCCGGATCGACATAGCCGCCCTGGCGCTCGTCCCGCTCGGGCAACCGGCCAGCGATCGTATACATCGGCTGGTCGCAGGCTGGCCACCACACCTGGTGATATGTTGCCGCCGCCACCTGACGCAGCACCGCCCGGTGGTCGTGTGCTTGCCCGACTACAGCTCGCGCTCACCCCCCCAGGACCAGCACGGCCCCAGGCTCTCGTCGAGCAGGCAGACCCGACCTTTGATCGGATTCCTCACGTTCCGTCACAGGCAGCCAGACAGGCACCGTACTGCATGTGTACTACAACGGGGGCGGACGTCCATGGACGCCGGTGCACGTTCCCGAAGCCATGACCTGCCCTGATGGATATCGGTGGACATCCATGGACGTATCGCTGAGGACTACGGGTCAAGAGGTTGGGGGTTCGAGTCCCTCCAAGCGCGCCGCATCTCCGCAAGCCAGAGCCCCGCAACCGATCACAGCTACGGGACTCTAGATCATTTTTACCTCTGGATCCCGCCTTATGGGCCTGACAGCCAAACTGACAGCCGAGCCGGCAGACGTCCACTCTCGGCTTGACAGACGTCCACCCTGGTTGCCTGATGAGATAATTCGGAGCAGGGAGGTGCCACGTGAAGCTCGATCGGGACACGCGCAAGGTCACGGCCTGGCTGGACCGTGCCCTTGCCGACAGCGGCCTGACCCAGGCCGAGTTCGCCGCCGCGCTCGGGACCTCGCCTTCCCGGTTCTCCACCTACCGCTCCGGCAGGACGAAGCCGACCGCCGCGTTCTGTTTCCGCGCACAGCGCATAGCCCAGGGCCTCGCCGCCACACGTCGTGCGCGGGTAATGTCCGCCCCGGTCACCGCTAAGATCATCCGCGACACCGACGACGAGGACTGGGCATGGCGGATGCTTCTTCAGGGCCGCGACCACCTGCGCATGCTCCTCGAGGATGGTGATGACACGGTCTGCGCATGGGAGGCGGCCCCGCCGTCGACGGGGAGCGCCGGTTTCGACACCCTGCTGGCCGTTTTGACACGCCGCGAGTTCGACCAGGTCGGTGTCGAACCACCCGCGTGGTGCGAGCCCAGGTGCCTGCCCGAGCCGTGGATTCCCGATCATCCGTTTCTCACTCGCGAACAGGTCATCGCCAAAACCCCGGAGTTCCTGAAGGAACTCAACGTCTTCGTCCCCGCCCGCGACCTGGTCACCGCGTGACCGAAGGCTACGAGTTCACGGCAGACGAGATAACCGCTCTGCTCGCCAAGCTCGACGAGCGCCTCCGCTCGCGAGGCGCGTCTGCATCGGTCTTCATCGTAGGTGGTGCCGCTATCGCCGTCGGCTCGAGCAAGTACCTGCGACAGACAGAGGACATCGACGCGATCACCCGCGATGAAATCGTCATGGACGAGGCTCGCGCGCTGGCTGCCGAGATCGGCCTTCCGCGGAACTGGCTCAACACCCGCGCGAGCATGTGGATGCCACCAGTGCCCGAAGACGCGCCGGCGCCGGTAGCCGGGCCAGGGCTTCGCGTCACATACGCCTCGGACGAGTTCCTCCTCGCCACGAAACTGGTCGCTCAGCGTCGCAAGGACTCGCGAGACATCCTGGAGCTCGCCGCGCGTACAGGAATGACCCATGCGACGGCGGAGGATTTCGAGAGGTTGATCTACCGTTACTACACAGATCCGGGCATCTTCGAGTTCATCATCGACGGGACGGACGTCCAGACCGAGGTCCGGTTGCTGGCCGAACGCGCGGTCCAGCTCCTTGCGCACGCCCAGTAGGCCAACAGCCAGCCGGTGACGGCACGGCGGTCGCGGATTGGGTAGGTCTTGTGAGTCTCACCGATCGTGCGGGGTCTACCCTCCCGCCCCTCGTTACCTGTTTTCTAGCGACAGCGAACGCTGACGGCAGCGTGAGCGGACAGGCGCGAACACCCGGGTCAGGTGAGTGTCTGTGGGGAATATGTGGAGACGTTGTACACGGTCGTGGTCCCATGGGGGCGAACGTTCAGGTGAACGGCATGATCCCCGGATAGCCAAGATGTCTTGAAAACCGCTTCACGACGGCACGGCATCCGCACCACGGTCCAACGGTGTACCCGAGCCGGCGGACGTCGGTGGACAGGCACGGAGGCTGGCGAACGCGCACCACAGGTCACCGGACGTCCACGTACGTCGGCGAACGGTCTGCCTTGCTCTCTTAAGAGCGCCCGAGGATAGG
>NZ_CAKJTM010000012.1:44123-45943 GCF_917627345.1 Protofrankia sp. CiP3
CACGGATGAGCCGCTCACTGATCGAACGCCCTATCCTCGGGCGCTCTAATCCGAAGTTACGTGATCATGAGCGCACCGTAGGCCGGTGACCTGGACATTTGTTCTGATCAAGGATTCACCTACTGGCTACACATCACTCTGCCGAGCGAAATAGACACTGACAGTGCGGTGGTGCACGACGTTTCCGCAGGTCACAGCTTTGCAAGTATGTCCGGCGACGAGCACACCGGCCCGGGATCTCACGTGCAGCCGACACTCGATGGCCACACGAAAAAATCATAAGAATACTGGCTACAGTTTGCCCAACGGAAGCAAAATCTGCAGGTAGATGCCGTCAGATCCAATCAAGATCACGCAACTTCGGCTTAATCCGCGGGTCGGCACCCGATCGTCATGGCATGCCGCCGGGCTGTCGCGCCGTTTCCGCTTCTCGGCGCTGACGCGCCTGCGGCGCGAAAGGACAGCAACCGGCGGACACCGAGGCTGATGCCTCCCCGACGAACTCACCACTCGCCCGCACACATGACCTGCGTGTCAGGTCATGCTGAGCACCTCGGCGTTCACGCCCGCCAGCCCGGTGAAGTCGGCGGACGCATCGGTCGTCAGCAGTATGCGTCCCTCGGCCACAGCCGTGGCAACAATGATCATGTCATGCGCTGGCCGCGGCCTGCCGCGGTGCATGGCGTGGACAGCGAGTCGGGCGTGTGCCCGAGCGACGTCGAGCGTGTAGTCCACAACCGGCACGCTGGCAAGCACTGCCTCCACATGCAGTGCACGACGCTGCTTGTGGGCCTCGGTCGCGCGCTCAACGCCCACGAGGAGCTCCATTGCGGTGATCGAGGCGATCGCCGCGTCGTCCGCCCCCAGGACCGCATCAATGTCGAGCGTGCCTCGCTCGAACGCGATGATGACCCCGGTATCGAGAATCACACGTCTGGCCACGTGCGGACCTGATCGGTGAAGGAGGCCCGCACGTCGGCCCGTATGGCCTCAAGATCGTCGGCAAAGGCGGGATCTGGCGTGTGCTCCCGCAGCGCGTCTTTGAGTCGGTCGGCCGTGGTGCGCCGTTCGGGGACGAACCGGCCGACCGTGACGCCATCCCGCGTGATCACCACAACTTGTCCGTGCTCGACCGCGTCGAGCACGCTGGCGAAGTTGCGGGCCGCCTGAGTGGCCGTCATGCTCTTCATGCGTTACACACTATCAGATTCACTTTGCGTATACATAACTACCATACTTCCATGGAAGCCCCTCCATGGACAGCGACCCAGAGCAGCGCACCGATCACATGCGCCGCACTGTAGCAACCGGTGTAGCAACGGCTGCGGACGTGGGCGGATGTCAGCGAACGGCGGCGGACGGACAGGCCTGGGCGAACCCCTGCACAATAAGGGGTAATTCGTGCCTACGGATCACACTGTTGGGCAGGTCCGGCGCGAGTGTCACACATGCGGGGGCTCTGCCCCCGCGCCCCCGACCTTCCCTCCGGAGAGGAGGGAAAGGGGGACAGTCCGCTGATCCTCTCCGCCGGTCGGGCACCCACAGGTCGGCCCCAGAACCCCCCGACCGGGCCAACGGCCGCACGGCACCCAGCCCACTACCGCCACGACGGCGGCCGTTGCCCAGCCAACAGCCCATCATGATCATCGCCTGATACCGACGGGTCGTCCGTAGCGCCGCGTACGACGGGTCAGGGTTGGGCACAGCTGCCACGAGACGCTATTGCCCCGGAGAACAACCCCGGACCCCACGCCGCAGGTTGCGTGGATCCTGTCCGAGCCTCCCCGGAGACACATTCTAAGAGCGCCCGGCAATAGGGG